>JAFNGF010000079.1 GCA_017885385.1 Planctomycetota bacterium | reverse complement strand
GCGAGAAGGTCAAGGCCGGCCAGATCATAGCAGACGGCGGGGGCACCGCCCAGGGCGTATTGTCTCTCGGCAAAAACGTCCTGGTGGGATTTGTTTCTTTTGACGGCTTTAACTTCGAAGACGCAATTATCGTCAGCGAAAAACTCTGCAAAAACGATAGCTTCACCAGCATTCACATAGACGAATTCACCGCTGAAGTCCGCGAAACCCGCCTGGGCAAGGAAGAGTTCACCCGTGACATTCCTAACGTCAGCGAAAAAGCATTGCGAAACCTTGATGACCATGGAATTGTCCGCGAGGGAACCAGGGTATGTCAGGGCGATATTCTGGTAGGCAAGGTAGTCCCGAAAAGCAAGACCGAACTTACGCCGGAGGAAAAACTACTTCATGCGATATTTGGCAGAGCGGGTGAAGATGTCAAAAACGACTCACTTGATCTGCCCAGTGGATACGAGGGCGTGGTAATAAAAACCGAACTATTTACCAGGCGGGGCGCCGGCACCGAAGAACAAAAGAAGGATTTGACGACTCAAATAAAACAGTATGAAGACGAAATGACCGTCAAGCAGTGCGCGGTATTCCGGCAAATGATCGATGCCATCCAGACAAAATTCGACGTCACCATCGTGGATCCATCCACCCGCCAAAAAGTAGGAGCAAGCGCCGAAGACGAGGTTATTTACGAGCAGATAGAAAACTTTGATATAAAATGGGTCAAACCCGCCTCTGTCAGAGATGACATCCGGAAGACCACGGATAAATTCCAGGCCAAGATTGCTGAAATTCAGGAGGAAAAACATCGCAGGGTTGAGAGAATAAAGCACGGTGATGAGCTGCCCAGCGGCGTGCTGCAGATGGCAAAAGTCTACGTGGCAATCAAAAGGGCCCTGTCAATCGGCGATAAGGTCGCCGGACGCCACGGCAACAAGGGTGTTATCGCCAAGACTCTGCCTGAAGAGGATATGCCGTTTCTCGAAGACGGCACACCTCTTGACATACTGCTGAATCCGCTCGGAGTGCCCAGCCGAATGAATGTCGGCCAGATCCTTGAGACGCATCTGGGCTGGGTGGCAAAGGTATTGGGCTTCGACGCTATTACGCCGGTCTTCGATGGAGCCACCGAAGAGGACATCCAGCGGCTTACCAATGAGGCAAACGAGCTTATGAGGCGGCGGAGAAACGAGCTTGAAGAACGTGCCGAAGCGCCGCCCGACAACGAGTTTTTCATACATGTGCCGAAAACGCTGAAGACCCAGCTGTATGACGGAAGAACGGGCAAGGCCTTTGACCAGCAGGCGACCATTGGCTACATCTATATGATGAAACTGCACCATCTTGTCGACGACAAGATCCACGCCCGGGCAACCGGTCCGTATAGTCTGATCACCCAGCAGCCTCTTGGCGGCAAGGCCAGGACCGGCGGTCAGCGGTTCGGCGAAATGGAAGTCTGGGCGCTGGAAGGCTACGGAGCCGCTTACGCACTGCAAGAGATGCTGACGGTAAAAAGCGATGACGTAGAGGGCCGAACAAAAATCTACGAATCAATGGTCAAGGGACAAAATACGCTCGATGCGGGCACACCGCTGTCCTTTGACGTATTGTGCAACGAAATAAGGGGATTGGGACTGAATATCCAGCTTGAAAAAAAGCGGCTTGGAACCCACGTTCTATAATAGTGATTCTCAGGCTGCCAATTTATAAGGGGCGATAAATGGTAGGAAATATTTACGACCGTATCAATGACTACGGCTCAGTCAAGATTTCGCTGGCCAGCCCCAATGATATTCGTAGCTGGTCTTTTGGCGAGGTCCGCAAGCCCGAAACTATTAACTACCGCACTTATAGGCCGGAGAAGGATGGCTTATTCTGCGAGCGAATCTTTGGACCGGAACGCGACTGGGAATGCGCCTGCGGCAAATACAAAGGCACTAAATTCAAAGGAATAATCTGCGACCGCTGCGGAGTCAAGGTTACCCACAGCCGCGTTCGCCGCAAGCGAATGGGGCATATAAATCTTGCCGCACCGGTTCTACATATATGGTTTTTTAAGTCCATACCGAACCGGCTCGGCACCATCCTGGGCATGAAAACATCGGACCTGGAGAAGATAATCTATTTCCAGGATTACGTTGTCACCGATCCGGGCCAGAGCCCTTTGAAGCGGGGACAACTGCTCAGTGAAGAGGAGTGCCGCGATGCCACCAACAAGTACGGCGTGTCATTCAAATCTTTAATGGGCGCCGAGGCCATTAAAGCCCTTTTGCAGGACCTCGACCTTGAAGCACTAAGCTCACAGCTAAAACGAGCCATAAGTCATACCAACAGCAAGCAAAAGATCAAGGACCTCACCAAACGTCTCAAAACCATCGATGAGCTCAAAAACAGCAATAATAAGGCGGAGTGGATGGTGCTTGAAGCTGTTCCAGTCATCCCGCCGGACCTGCGGCCTTTGGTTCTCCTGGAAAGGGACAACTTCGCGACCAGCGACCTCAACGACCTTTACAGGCGAATTATAAACCGGAACAACCGCTTAAAAAAGCTCATGGACCTCAACGCCCCGGAGGTAATCATCCGCAATGAAAAACGTATGCTCCAGCAGGCGGTCGATTCGCTGCTGGACAATTCTCGATGCCGAAGACCGGTGCTGGGCAGTAATAATAGGCCGCTGAAATCCTTGACCGACATGATCAAGGGCAAGCAAGGCCGATTCCGCGAGAACCTGCTGGGCAAACGCGTGGATTACTCAGCTCGGTCGGTTATCGTAGTCGGACCGGAGCTTAAGCTGTATCAGTGCGGCTTGCCGAAGAAAATAGCTCTGGAGCTGTACCAGCCTTTTATTATTCGCAAACTCAAACAGCACGGTCTGGCCGACACGATCAAAAGTGCCAAGCGTATGATTGAACGGCGGGACAACGTGATCTGGGACATTTTGGAAGAGGTTATTCATCAGCATCCGGTGCTGCTCAACCGTGCCCCCACACTGCATCGCATGGGTGTCCAGGCATTCGAGCCGACCCTTGTAGAGGGCAACGCTATTATGCTTCACCCGCTGGCCTGCAGAGGATTCAATGCCGACTTTGACGGCGACCAGATGG
>JAFNGF010000078.1 GCA_017885385.1 Planctomycetota bacterium | reverse complement strand
GCCACGAGCTGCGCTGGCCGCGGGGCAGCGGCGCTGCTGCGGAGAACGGACAAGGAAGCCTCTTTCAAAGTGACATCCGCCAGGAAACTTGGCTCGCAGTTTCGCTGAGATTCGGGGCCCTGCTGCAACGTAAAAATCTTTGCCTGTGCATCGGCTAGTCCAGCCATGCCGAGCCGGTCATAAAAACTTCTTTGCCCAGCCGGCAATGCCGCCGCCAGCGTTGAATCCAACGGGACATTGTCTGCTTTGACGGAAAGGTAGCAAATCGGCTGGTCTGCATTGTGACCGGTAACATTGCCGTTGAAGGTGATTTTGCAGCCTTCTACCTGCGAGACTACATCCGAGACAAGGACGCTATCGCGGTCAAAAAAGAGTTTCCCGGTGAGATTTCTCAATGGATAAGGAAAAGACTTATAGGCAGCCTGGGCATTGAGCAGCTCAACGGTCAATGTTATTCTGGCGTCAGCTTCTGACTTTCTGGTAAAGCGCTGATCTACCGCGACCCGCCCGCCCGGAGAAAAAGCATCCCATAGCTTCTTCTGCCCTGCGCTTAACGCGCTATAAAGATCATTGTTCAAAAGCATGTTATTGCTTGTAACACGAAGCTGGTACTGCTGCGCCGGGCCAAAGCCCTTGACCAGGCCATCAATGGTTATGTCAACGTCACCGTGTTTGCCGGATAGCGCGTTCAGGACTACACCATCTTGCGTGAAATCAATCTGGCCGGCCAAGTGTTCTATCACGTATAGAAAGCGGCCGTCGCAGACCGAAACATCCTTGCAGTAGACCTTGCCGCTTGCCGCGCTCTCATTCAACCGGTCAAGATTGCCCAATGCAGCAACGTCGACATCGACTGTTCCGACAGGACCGTATCGGCTGAAAAATCCTTGCAGGGCGCCAAATGCGGTAGACTTGGCCAGCGATGATGTTTGGACTAATCCAAATGCATCCGGCGCGGGAGTGTGCGTGCTGTGAAAATCTTTTATCCGCAGCTTAATAGAGTAGTTTCGGTCCTGGTCATAATTTAGCTCTGCGGCTAATACATCTATCGCCCAGGCCCATTCAAGTGCAGGAATATCCGTCGAGGAAATGCCGCCCGTAACTGTAATTCTGCCCCGTTCGGCAAGCTCAGGGCGGGCGGGCTTGAAGAATCCGCTCAAGTTGCTTTTGCCGAAGCCGCTCGACAGTGCAGCCGTCCGTATATTAAAGCGGTAGCCTTCTTGCGTCCACTGGTCGAATCCGAACTCCGCACGAACAGGCACGGATGCTGCAACTTTGGCCTGCCCGCTTGAGACCTTGCTATACTGCAGCGTCCCCTGGCTAAGGTGAACTGCCGGCATCTTGCCGGAACCATCCCGAGGGACACGGATTTTCAGTGCCGCTACATTCCACCTGCCTGCATCCAGATCATACTGGGCGTCGAACACAAAATCGTTGACGCGTATTTCCTTAAGCTGCGGCCCCAATAGCAATACACTACCTATGCTAAAGCGGGCGTAAACAGTCTCGGCCTTGAGTATTGCATCATCGTACTTTTGTTCCCGGCCGGGTCTAATCACCAGGTTCTTGATAAGGACCGAGCCATCCAGGCCGAGGCTCATCGAATCTACTGCGATCCTCGTATTGGTCAGCTCGGCGATCTGTGCCAGGGCGATGTGCGGCAGCGCACGTACTATCCAGACAAATACAAGCCCTAAAACAACAAGCAAGGCTAAAGCTGCCAGCAGCCAACGCATTGCTCGGCCTTTGTCCATTGCACTTGGTCCATTGTTCATCGCTCATTGTTCATCGGACAACGATGAACTATGAACAACGAACTATTTTGTAAGTTTGATTGCCTTATCGGCAATATCTTTGCGCCAGTAAGCGCCTTCGAATTTTATTTTACCGACCGCCTCATAGGCTCGCGTCTTGGCATCTGCGATTGTATGCGAGAGAGCGGTAACGCCGAGAACCCTGCCGCCGTTGGTAACGATATCTCCATTCTGCTTTTTCGTGCCCGCGTGGAACACAACAACATCCTCAAGCTGCTCAGCCTGCTCCAGCCCGGTAATTATTTTGCCCTTTTGATAATCGCCCGGGTAACCACCCGAAGCCATTACCACGCAGACCGCGGGCCGCTCGTCCCACCGCAGCGTAACCTCGTCCAGCCTGCCGTCACAAACCGCCAGGCAGACTTCCAGCAAATCGCTTTTCAGTCTGGCCAGAATCGGCTGGGTCTCCGGGTCTCCGAAGCGGACGTTAAATTCCAGCACTCTCGGCCCGGCGCCGGTAATCATAAGCCCCGCGTAGAGCACTCCTTTATAGGGCGTGCCGTTACGATTCATTCCATCCACGACCGGCACGAGAATTTCGCGCGTGATTCTATCCATCATTTCCTCGGTGACTACCGGCGCCGGGCTATAAGCGCCCATGCCGCCGGTGTTAGGCCCCGTGTCGCCATCCCCGATGGGCTTATGATCCTGCGACGATTCCATAACGTAGATATTTCGCCCGTCCACAAAGGCAAGTATCGAGGCTTCCTCACCTAAGAGCTTATCTTCCACGACAATTTTGTCGCCTGCCGAGCCGAATATTTTATCGACCAGTATTTTCTCAGCCGCCAAAATGCCGTCTGCCGGGTCGTCGCAGATAATGACTCCTTTTCCCTGTGCAAGACCTGCTGCCTTTACGACTACTGCCTTATCTCTGCTTGCTATGTACGCCTTGGCGTCGCTGAATCGGGCGAAGATTCTGCCCTCCGCGGTCGAGATGGCACTGGCGCGCATTAACTGCTTTGCAAAGGCTTTATCGGCTTCCAGCTGGGCGGCGCCTGCACTGGGTCCAAAGGCTTTTATGCCGGATTTTTCCATTTGGTCTACCACGCCGGCAGCCAGCGGGTCTTCCGGGCCCACGATGACTATTCCCACCTTGTTTTGCCGGGCGAATTCCACCAGCTTGCCGACGTCGCTGGCCGCGATGGGCACATTTTCGCCGCACCTGGCTGTGCCGGCATTACCCGGCGTGATGTAGAGCTTGCCGAGATTCTTTGATTGAGCTAATTTCCAGGCGATCGCATGCTCGCGTCCGCCGCCGCCGATTAGAAGCACATTCATTTGCCGACTCCGAATCACAAATATCAAAAACCCCCAAATAAATTTGGGGGCTAACCGGTTAACCCC
>JAFNGF010000077.1 GCA_017885385.1 Planctomycetota bacterium | reverse complement strand
CCCACCCTTGATCTTTGCAAACGGAGGACTATTGGCGACGATCGTCCCCTTTTCAATATCCAGCCTGTAAATCATGATTTTGTCGATTCCGAGGTCGGCGACGAAGGCAAAGCGGTCGTCCAGGCTGACGTTGATCGAATGTGCATGGGGTTCTTTTTGTCGCTCGGGGTTCACGCTGGAACCATGGTGCTGCGCAAAGCCAGTCAATTCTCCCAGTCTGCCATCTGGTTTAATCGGAATCACCGAGGCGCTGCCGCTGCCGTAGTTGGCGACGAGCAGGTTTTTTCCTGCATGGTCGATAGTAACGTGGCAGGGACCTGCACCGCCCGACGGCCGTTCGTTGAGGAACTTTAGGTCTCCCTTATCCGTGTCGATCGCATACGCACTGACACTCCCAGCTCCGCCATCCTCACTGACGGCATATAGGAATTTGCCGTTGGGATGGATCTCGAGAAATGACGGATTTCTGGCCTCGGCCGCAAGAATGGGATCCGAGAGTTTTCCCGTATCGAGGTCGAGCGTGCTGCGGTAAATCCCCTTACTGGAATTCTCTGGCCCTGTGTAAGTTCCGAAATAGACAGGTAGTGATTCCGCATATACCGTTGAGAACGCCACAAGTGAAAACGCTGCAGTAATAAAAGCTCTCATACCCATACGCAAACACCTCCTTGGACGAGTGTCCAATATCGAATATCGAATCCTTATCCGTCCACCATCTGATGCCGAACGCCAAAATGCGACCACTGCCAACAAGCTACATCGTCGGAGCGAGCTTCTCAAGCCAAAAAAACACCTCAAAAGATACCATCTTATGACCGCGGTAGCTAACAACCGCAGTATCGACCTACATTACATCAGAATTGCGGTTGAGCAGGAGAAGACATGTCACCAAATAGTTTAGATGTCGCGTTTTCAGATTTTTATGGAAATTGAGATAAAATTAGTAGCGAAAAACAGTTATGACATCTGGCCAAGAGCCAGGCAAACGCTGAAAGTAGCCCTAAATAGGCATCATTCGTGCGCGCGCACTGGCCTGAATAGGCTGGCAGGACCGGTCCAAAAGCTTCTGTCGATTCATAGGGAACGACCGTTGTCGAGATAATATGTAGGCCATTCTCTCAAGTCGTCACATTGGTGGTCTTACTCAACGGCGATTCGCCTGTTAGTAAGGGAATCACTGATAGCCAACCATTGCAAATGTGCATTCCCCCTTTACAATGGTTGCGCATAATATAGTGAGGCACATATTCACGGAAAATATGAGAGGGATCGAATCATGCGATTTTGGTACATGGCAGTTCTGGTATCCGTAATGACATTCGGGGGCGCGCCCACGGCAAAAGGTCAGACATACGGCCTGCCCGACCGGGGTGAACGCGGCGATGAAATGATTCAGGAATACTTGAGAGGTGAGACGGAGGAGATACATAGACGGTTTTTTCAAAACGTTGAATCTGTGGAGGACTGGAAGAAACTTCGTCCTAAGTATAAAGAGGAATACTTATATATGCTGGGGCTCTGGCCAATGCCGCAAAAAACGCCGCTTAAAGCTACTATCACCAGGACGCTTCAAGGTGACGATTATATTGTGGATATGCTTCATTATCAGAGCCGGCCACAGCTATATGTTACTGCCAATCTTTATCGACCGAAGAACATCGCTAAGGGCCAACATTTGCCGGCTGTGCTATATGTCTGTGGGCATTCTCTCCGCGGACGAAGCGGTAACAAGACTGCTTTCCAGTCGCACGGTATATGGTTTGCGCGGCATGGTTACATTTGTCTGATTCTCGACACGCTGCAATTAGGTGAGATTGCAGCTATTCACCACGGTACGTATCGTGAAGGTCGTTGGTGGTGGCACTCACGCGGATATACGCCTGCAGGTGTAGAGTGCCTCAATGGAATCCGTGGCATCGATTACCTGGTTAGCCGACCCGACGTGGATCCCGGGCGGATTGCCGTGACCGGAATCAGCGGTGGCGGAGCAGCTACCTTTTGGATAGCGGCGGCCGATGAACGTGTAAAGGTTGCCGTACCTGTTAGCGGCATGGCTGATCTGATGTCCTATGTGCCCAATCGGGTGATCAACGGACATTGTGATTGCATGTTCTTGTACAACACCTTCCAGTGGCCGTGGACCTACATTGCTGCCCTAGTGGCGCCCCGCCCATTGTTGTTCGTCAACAGTGACCAAGACTCTATCTTTCCGGTGGATGCCAACCAGCGGGTGATAAATCGACTGGAACAGGTCTACAGCCTATACGGAGCAGGTGATTTTGTCGACAGCGTCGTCAGCATCGGGGGTCACGCCTATCGACAGGATATCCGCCAGGCGGTCTATCGCTTTATCAACATGCACCTGAAAAACGACGCAAGTGTGGTCAGCGATAGCGAGGTGGATCTCGTGACGGGTCCTGACAACAACCCGCGGCATCCGATTGAGCCGGAGAAGCTCCGCGTTTTTCCTGAAGACTCCGACATTCCCAGAGATGAGTTGAACGCAACCATAGACCAGTATTTCGTGCCCATGACGCAGGTAGAACCGCCGCACAGAGGCGAGTATGAGGGTTGGAAAGCATCGCTTCTGGCCGAACTGCGTCGCGTGACGTTTCGATATTTTCCCGAGCGGATCCCACCAGCTAAGTTGCTCGAGCAGGTCCAACCGGACGACGTACTGCTTGCCTCAGAACCTGGCATCAAAGTGCGCCTGCAGTCTGTTGATGCCTTTCGCTCGACCTCGAGGCTCTCGACAGGCAAGTCAACCGAGGATGCCAAACGTGTACTGATGGTGGTGCGAAATGCTGATTCAACTGTGGACATCCCCCAGTGGGTACACGATGTGCATGAACCGGGCGACCACGTATACGTGTGTGCCCCACGCGGTATTGACCAGACTCGCTGGACTCGCAAGAATCCGCCTAACTATGTCGAGCGTTCGCATGTCTTGTTAGGCCGGACCGTCGATACCGGGCGAGTGTGGGATGTCATCGCAACAGCCCGATATCTGCGAGGTAAATACAATGAGAGTGTTCCAGTCTACGTGCTTGGCGAGGGCGGTTCTGGTGTCCTGGCAGCGTATGCTGCTTTGTGGGAGCCGGATATTACCGGTGTGATGGTGAACAAACCACCGCTATCTCATATCAGCGGTGAAGCACCTCAGTTCCTCAATGTTCTAAGAGTATGTGATATTCCCGACGTATTGGGAATGCTTGCCCCGCGTGCATTGACCGTTTACGACAATCGGAGTGAACTACTAAGGCAAGTTGCTGGAATCTATGCTGCCGTGGGGGCTTCAACAAAATTCGTACAAAAGCTCGACAAGGTGGACTAAATTCTCTGTAAGTAAGGGCAATGAAAAATAGGATCATCCTTCGACTTTGCTCAGGACAGCGTCTGTTAGTCGGCCCGAAGGTTCCGGAGTCGTTCCGCTGAGTGAAAGGGTTTCTTGATGCATTCGAGCCCCCGCGTCTTCTTGTCGAAGACAAGAGCGGGGGTCAGGAACGCGTATATAAGTCTGCTTTCTAACAACCTACTCATTCAGGACCTTTGAAAGAGGGTACGGTTATGTCCGGTGCGATGAATCGACGGGAGATATTGGTCCGCGGCTTGGGGACCGCCGTAGCATTGGCTGGCGGCAGGCTCCCTTTGGCCTGGAGCACTGCGCAGGAATCGGCCGTGCCGCCCCTGCCCGACCGCTCCAAAAATGCCCCAAGTATGCCGGTGGCCATCCAGCGGTGCGATTCGTATGAGCCGAGTCTGGTCCGCCGCAAACTCGATGCAGCTCTGGAGCTGATCGGGGGCATCGATCAACTGGTCCGTGGTAAGACAGTCACAGTCAAGCTGAACCTTACTGGCGAGATCCGCGAGTTGTGCGGACTGCCTGCTTGTCGAACCTACCACATCCATCCGAGCGTAGTAGCCGCATTGTGTGCGGCACTTAACGATGCCGGGGCGCAACGGATAGTTTTAGTGGAAGCCCTGTACTACCGCAAGCCTATAGAAAAGGTCCTCATGACGGGTGGGTGGGACATAGCAGCGATTCAGTCTGCGGGAGACCACAAGGTCATCCTCGAAAACACAAAGAACCGGGGAAGCTGGCCAAGGTACAGCAGACTCAATGTCCCGGGTGGATACCTTTTCCCGGCATTTGACGTCAACCAGTGGTACGAGAAGTCAGATGTCTTTGTCTCGCTGTCAAAGCTGAAGGAGCACGCCAGTGCAGGTGTGACGATGGCTGCAAAGAACCTCTTCGGCATACTACCAACCGCCCTGTACGGAGACGATGCCCCCAATGAAGATACTGTCAAGGCCCGTGGAGCACTCCTTCATATGGGCCAGCGGGCCGTGCCCGAAGGAGTCCCTGGCGAGATTGACTGCGGAGCACCCCGTGATTGGCGTTACCGTGTGCCACGAATTGTCGCCGATGTGGTGTGTGCGCGGCCGGTCGATCTGGCGGTGATTGACGGCATCGATACGATCAGAGGAGGCGAAGGGTATTGGAACGAGGGTGTGGAGCCGATCCAACGCCGGTTCCAACAAGCCAGTGGTGTCTTTTCTCCAGCAAAAGTCGGTTAAATGACTAATTTCCAATTGTCTGTTGAGCCGGAAGGCGAAACATCCGGCCAACGAAGCCAGATTCTTCCCCTTCGACCCTTCAACTGCGTTCAGGGCAAGCTTTTTTCGCTCAGGGCGGGCAGTCCATGTTCAGCCAAATCTTGATCGTATCTCGGCTGACGACACCTTTCCATCAACCATTGCACTAATTACTTACATTCAGTCCGATTTGTACGTTCCCTTTCGACTGATTGATGATCCGTTCGGAGCCCGTGAATATATTCTCAGCGATTATAGCACGGCCAATGTCTTTGCCGAGTTGAATCTGCGGCCGATCCTGTCGGAATTCACATCCCCGAATTAGAACGGTGCCGCTTTGAGCTTGGATTGCCGCGCGATTTCCCTCTTTGCCACCCCATTGGACAAACGTACAATCTCCGAAACCAACGGTGCCCGCCCCTGCAATCTTCGCTATCTGATTACACGGGCCCCAGAATGCACAGTTCACAAAGCGGATACTTCCCGTATTGGTTTCCGTGATTTCAATCATCGTAGGATCCGGCCCATGAAAAGACACAAACTCACCGTTCGTAATTAACAATCCGTACGGGGCACATTGTTCCGCGACAAGAGCCGTATAACAGTCATCGGCTCCGATGCCAAGAAAGTTGCCATTGCATACGCCTGCTTTACTTCTTATAAACTTATAGCCAATTTTGTAACCGAAACAGAACGTATTATAAACATACTGCCAATCGGAACGACCAAAGATAAATGCTTCACCGTTTTCCATTTGCCACTGGAGCAACTTAGGTTTCGTGCTCCACCAGGGATTGAAGTGAACATTCTCAATTCGTCCAATGTCGTAGATGGCATCGACCATGATGCCTCGCCGGATCGGCTGACCCTGTACGTCACGGATCAGGTGACGCTCGTTTTGCGTGGCGTCGATGCCGTTGTATGGATTGAGCATCTCGACCGCAAGAACGGCCGGGTTTTTGCCCCGCATGGCGATTGCCCAGGGATACGGTTTGGGCACGTTATCCACATTTTGTTGAGGATAGTATATCACCACGCCCTTCAGGGTACTGTTTGTGTTGAGGGTAATGAACGCGGGGCCCTCCTCGTTGCCTGCGCCTTCCGTCACTAGAAACGTGGTGCCGTCGTCCGTAGGCTTGGGAAGTCCGCGATCCCTGATGCCGTTATGGGCAGGCACCGACTGCCACAGTCCCACCAGCGCGACAGCCTTGGGAATGTTCAGATGGCCCGCAAAAAAATAGTTTCCCCGAGAAGCATAAACAACCCCGCCTCCGGTTTCTCCCGCCGCATTCAAGGCCTTTTGAAACGCTGCCGTGTCATCCGTTTTCTCATCCCCCACAGCGCCGAAATCACGCACATCCCAAAAATGCGGGCCGAAATCAGCCTGGGGCGAACTCTCGGCATGGACTGCCGCCGCATACAGCAACAATACACCAAGAAAGATACTACAAGATTGTCTTAGGGTCCCTGCTTCAACAAGATTACTACACATTCGTTTCACCTTTTTCCTTCGATAAGAAAATGAAGAACCACACAACCAACGTTGTTAATTGTAGTCAACAATGTCCTGCACGTCAAATGCGCAGCCGTTTGCTCTCTTGCGTCTCATGGGAGCAACAAGTCTTTCAGACATAAGACAATCGGCTTCCGCCGGTATAGAACGACCGTTGGCAAGTCGATGGGCCGGTTGTTCCACCGAATGACAATTGAAAAAGCCAATCCGCCTGTCTACTGGCGGGTTGGTTTTCTGAGCGAAGAAAGCCTTTAGCCCTGGGCGAAAAAAGCTTGCCCTGAACGCAGTTGAAGGGTCGAAGGGGAAGAATCTGGCTTCGTTGGCCGGATGTTTCGCCTTCCGGCTCAACAGACAATTGGAAATTAGTCGCTTGACCGACTTTTGCTGGAGAAAAGACACCACTGGCTTCCTGGTAACGGCTTTGGAGGCGCTGCGCATGATACTGCGCCGCTCAAGTGTCATCCCTTTTCGGGACCTGAACTAGCCCACATGGCCTCCACACAGTCTTTGACTCGGTCGCCTCGATACATCCTCACGAAATATCGTTGAACTCTCAGTCCGCTCGCTTCGGCCACTCTCAGCGCACGAGCATTGCTGCGTGGAATATCTATGAACACTAACTGGCCGGCACAGCGGCCCAAAGCATCACTAAGCAACGCACGGCCTGCACGAGGTGTCGCGATACATGGACCTATTTGGATCGCGTTGGCACCGCGGCGCAAGGTGACGAACCCCTCAAGCTGACCAGCTTGGCACAGGACGTGCACGGCTTGGGGGGATTCCTCAAATAGTCGAGTGAGCAGATTCCCGCGATGCGTGCCTGTCATCCGATGATCGAATGCGACGATTTCTGCAAACATGCTCATTGTTGCCTTGGTCACGTGTGGCTGCACGCCGGTCTGCGGAGCTATCCCCTCATATCGAGTTAGCTGGTATTCCAGTGTAAACCCCAACTTCTCATAGACAGGTAGACCGGCAGCAGTTGCATCTAAACGGATGGTCTTTACCTCTTGCTTCTCCAAGAAGCTGAGGGCATGCTTCACTAGTGCCGTTGCGACGCCCTTGCGGCGTGCATTCACCTCCACCAAGACCATACCTACCCAAGCCACGGGACCAAAAACGCAGGTTGTAGTGGTCCCGACTGATGCTCCATTTATCTCGGCAACAAAACACCCTTCCAGCTGCAGATCAATGAATCGCAGCCAGTCCGACTCAGTCTGGTTCCACCCTGCCTGCCGAGTCAATCTCACCCCGAGCTGGAGGTCAGCAGCTCCCATTGGTCGAATCTTTATCATGGCCATAGAGCCTATCAGGTTTCAGGATAGTTGAATAGCTCTGATTCCTAACCCCTGCAAGGGAAGGTTGGCCGTTCAGTGAATAGGCGGGACAGTGGTTTGAATTTCACCATCGCCCTGATAACGATGAGTTAACAAATAGTTTAATAGTCGCAGTTTCTAAGTTCTATGGAAATTGATGTTACATTTGTATTGACAGAAACTTACAAAGACTGGCCTAAAATCAGGCGAGTGCCGAGAAGGCCCATTTTGGGGCATGTTTCGTGCGCACGCACTGGCCCTGTTA
The DNA here is from genome assembly GCA_017885385.1 of Planctomycetota bacterium. GTDB lineage: Bacteria > Planctomycetota > Phycisphaerae > Sedimentisphaerales > Anaerobacaceae > JAFNGF01. The sequence goes on along the minus strand of JAFNGF010000077.1, from coordinate 900 downwards.
GCTGGCAGGACCGATCCATGCTCTTCTCCAGTCTTGCTGTAATAATGAGTGTAAAAACGCGGCCACGACTCTCCGTGCCTACGGCCCCAACTTAGCCTTTGCCTTCCGTCAACGCTCCACGAAGTATTCTATTTCATCGATATGCCGAAACAGCTCGCAGTCAAGTAACTCAATCGCGCATGCCCCGAGCGAAGTCGAGGGGTCTGGCTGCAGGTTGATACCCTGGCACTTTTCGCGGGCAGTTCCCTCGTAGGGCTCGGGACAGGGATTGGGGTCCTTATTGTTGTCTCTGATATGTCAGAATCGCCACACCTGGCTTGGCCGCAATGGTCACCGGCAGTCCGTCGTTCAGCAACACACGACCACTGTGACGCTCTTGCACGCCTGTGTCGAGGTTACACACCAAGTAGTTCGCTTCCGCATCCACGCCAGACAGCTTGAAACGTGCGGACTCATAGAAGCTGTTGTGCCGGCGGAAAACTTGGACCATGCCATCGCCCGTCTCCGGTCGGTCGAATTGCCAAGCCATCCATACAGCGTCGTCACGAGACCAGGGCGTGAGCGGATAGAAATCGCCATAATAGTTCGGGGCAATTTGACGCCACTGATCGATGAGGCGGCGCAGCGCAGCGTAGTCGAGGTCCTTCAAGCGCACGTCCAGACCAAAGCCGATACTTTGACCCGCATTGCTCCAGAAGGCGTAAGGCTCGACGGGTGTGCGACCGCTGCCGTAGTAGGGCGCATTGCGCGTGCATACCGTGCCGGTGCCGTGAAACGGCAGCCACAGCGACAGACCACACATCATACATTGGTGGCCGATAGCTTCGTAGGCGTAGTCGCTCCGCCACAACGGCACAGCGCGACGCATTGTCTCAAGGTCGTTGCGCCGGCCGCCGCTGG
>JAFNGF010000076.1 GCA_017885385.1 Planctomycetota bacterium | reverse complement strand
TGCCGACAACGGTGCTGGATGCCAGGCCCTCGTTGTGGGTGAAGCGTGCCTCGTTGCCGCTGGCTATCGGCCAAACGACCGGCGTCGAAGAGAAACTGCAAGCTGCGGAAGCGGCCCTGCAAGGCGCCGAGCTGGACGACAAGACCCGAAACCTTGTCGGAATCATTGCCGCCGCAAGGGCTACGCTGGCTCTCAGTCAGTACCAGGCAGAAACCATCATTACCCAGTCGCGCCGCGCCCTGGAGTATCTGCACCCCGACAGCCTGACTTTCCGCTTTACCGCTATCTGGACGCTGGCCATTGCCCACTATCTCCAGGGAGACCGCGCCGCGGCCGTCCGGGCCTATACCGAAGCCTTATCGATCAGCCAGGCATCCGGGGATATCTTTTCCACTATATTGGCTACAACCGGTCTGGGCCAAGTACAGGAATTAGAAAACCAGCTTTATCCGGCGGCCGAGACCAACCGGCGTGTCCTGCAATTGGCAGGTGATCTTCCGCTGCCGATCGTCAGCGAAGCGCATCTTGGGCTTGCCCGTATCCTCTACGAATGGAACGACCTGGATGCCGCTGAGCGGCACGGGCAGCAGAGCCTCCAACTGGCGCGGCTGTATGATCGAGTTATTGATAGATTCGTTATCTCTCAGGTGTTTCTCGCCCGCCTGAAACTGGCGCAGGGAGATATGGCCGGCGCAGCCGCTTTTTTAGCTGAAGCCGATCAATCCGTGCGTCAGCATCACTTCGTGCATCGCATTCCTGAGGTTGCCGCCGCACAAGTGCTTGCTTTGCTTCACCAGGGCAATCTAACGGCGGCCGCTCATCTGGCCGAGAAGCACGAACTCCCCCTCAGCCGGGCCAGAGTGCACCTGGCCCAGGGAGACACGTCCGCAGCCCTGGCGGTGCTGGTGCCGTTTCGTCAGCAGATGGAAGCAAAGGGGTGGCAGGATGAACGACTCAAGGCGATGGTTCTACAGGCGGTCGCTCTTCAGGCGCATGGCGAAAAGGAGAAGGCGGTGAAACTTCTAGGTGAAGCGCTGGCGCTGGCGGAGCCGGGCGGCTTCATCCGTATCTTTGTGGACGAAGGTCTTCCGATGGTCAGGCTCTTGTCCGAGGCAACTTCACATGGGATGATGCCGGATTATACAAGTAAGCTGCTAGCTGCATTTGAAGCTGAGAAGCAGAAGAGCAAAGACGCCTCGTATCCGCCCCCTGTCTCACCTGCCCAGCCTCTTGTTGATCCATTGAGTCCGCGCGAGTTAGAAATACTGCGACTTATTGCCCAGGGATTTTCAAATCATGCAATTAGCAAAAAGCTGTTCCTTGCCTTGAGTACGGTGAAAGGGCACAATCAGAAGATCTTCGAAAAACTGGATGTCCAAAGGCGCACTGAAGCTGTCGCCCGTGCCCGCGAGTTGGGGCTTTTGAAGTCCTGATATCCGCCTCCCCGCAAACGGTACATCAGGACATGCACGCAAGCGCTCGTAAAGTCAAGGCGTGTGAACTTCTGCCGCGTATTCATTAAAAACAGTACCCCATAACAGTACTTAGGTAGCTTTACTATAGGACCTCTTGGTGTCTATATTATCTCTGAAAGGAGGACATGACATCGACGATGATGACCGGCGGCAACCGGGACAGACTCATGTCAAACAAACTCAACTCAAAAACCGATCCTGGTCAACCCAAGGTCTATCAAATCAGGATCAAGGGCCATTTGGGTTCTCAATGGACAGACTGGTTCGGAGGCCTGACCGTCACTCCGGAAGAGAACGGCGATACACTGATCACCGGCCCTGTGGTCGATCAAGCCGCGTTGCATGGATTGCTCAAAAAAGTGCGCGATCTGGGCATGCCGTTGGTCTCGATCTGTCCAGTCGAATCCGGCCCGGCAGATACGTCAGAGAGGATAAAATGAATATAGTACGGACTTGGCCTTGGTGCTTACTTCACCGCATGACGAAGATGCGGACGGCAGTGGAAGAGATCTGTATTTAAAGCCTTATAGCAGATTTTCTGCACTTTTGGGCAGGAAATTCGCTATTAAAGGCTCTTATCCAGCTCAGCTGGGTCAGGAGGAAACGAAATGACAATTTACCACATCGACGAGTCGCAACGCAAAGCCGCAAAAGTCGTTGGATTTTCTTACCTATTCACGGTGGCGATCGTGGTCCTGGCTTATTTTGGCATCCAGACCCGTCTCATGGTCGCCGGAAATGCTGCGCAAACCGCTCGGAATATCATGGCGCACGAAGGACTGTTTCGTATCAACATCACCTGCGATCTGATCTACTGCGCAGGCCTTGTAGTACTACTCACAGCGCTCTACGTCGTTCTCAAGCCAGTAAATCGGAGCCTGGCATTGGTTGGGGCATTCTGGAGGCTGGTATACGCCTTGACGTGGGTTGTTGCCGCGCTCAATTTTGTTGACGTTCTGCGGCTCTTGAGTGGCGCTGATTACTTGCGAGTATTTGAAGCAGATCGATTGCAGGCCTTGGCGAGGCTATACGTCGGCACGCCCACGTACGGCGTTGGCTTGCCGTTTTATGGATTGGCATCCACAGTGTGCAGCTATCTATGGTTTAAGTCGAACTATATCCCTAGAGCATTGGCTGCCTGGGGTGTGATCTCGTCTGGATGGTGCATGACGTGTGCGTTCGCCTTCATCATTTTCCCCAATTTCGCCAAAGTAGTTAACCCGTGGTGGTTCGATACGCCTATGGCTAGTTTCGAAATAGCAACAGCTTTTTGGCTTCTGTTTAAGGGATTAAGGCCATCTGGGATAGCTAAGCCCGATAAAGCAAGCGATCAAGCACAGGCCGATGCCGCCTAACCGGAGGAACCACTATGCTCAACCAGCTCCTTCCTCAGCGCATCGATAATACATATCGAGGTTACAAGCTTACGCTCTGGCTCTTTGGGCTGGTCGTATTGATCAAGATCGGAATGAGCCTGAACTCCATCTTCAACGGTTACTTTGTGGCGAGATCCGCTGACGGGATCCCATTGGACACATTCCCGTCCGCCGCTGCACGGACGGTGGTTTCGCTTTTTGCGATCTGGGGGCTCTCCCACTTCGTGATCTGCTTACTATGCATATTGGTCTTAGTTCGATATCGCAGCATGATTCCCTTCATGTTTACGCTGCTCTTGCTGGAACATCTGAGCAGAAAGCTGATTCTTCAGGTCATGCCCATTGTCAGGACCGGAACACCACGCGGTTTTTATATTTCCTATTTCGCGGTTGGAATTCCTCAAGGCTTATTTCCGGGAGATGGTCTCGTCGGTCACAGAAGGGAACCTTCCGGCCTTTTTCGGCGAATTAATTGAAAAGGAGAATGGCATGTCAAAGAAAATAGGAATTTTCCTGGTTTTGGCTTTTTTCACCATGTTCAATGCGGCGTTGGCTCAAAATCAATCTGGCGGCAACCCCGAAGCCAAAAAAAATTTCCAGCTGTGCAAAGAGAATCTGGAAAAGGGCAATGTGGACCTGGCCGTCGAGTGCGGTGAAAAAGCTGTAAAACTCGACGGGGGCAATTGGGAATACTATTATTGCCTGGGGAACGCCTATGGCCAGAAAGCCCAGAAAGCTTTCATATTGAGCAAACTCTCGTACGCCAAGAAATGCAAGGCGGCCTACGAAAAGGCCGTCGAACTCAACGGTAGCAGCGTGGAAGCGAGGCTAGCGTTGATGTCTTATCTTCTTCAAGCGCCCGGCATCGCCGGCGGCGATAAGAACAAGGCCAAGGAGCAGGCTTCGGAGATCATGAAGCTGGACGCTTTGCGGGGGCATTTGGCTTTCGGCCAGATTTACATGGATGAGAAAGATCTGGCTAAAGCCGAGCAGGAATATATCAAAATCATAGAACTCGACCCGAAAAAACCCTTGTCCGCTTATTATCAGTTGGGGAAGATCGCGCTGTTATCCGGAAAAGACCTGGAAAAAGGGCTGGGGTACCTCCAGGAATATTTGAAGGTTAAGCCGAAGCCGAACAACCCCACCTGGGCCGATGCTCATTGGAGAATGGGGATGATTCAGGAAAAACTCGGCAACAAGGAGCAGGCAGTTTCCGAATATCAAAAGGCCTTGAAATTGAATCCCGAGCATAAAAACGCGAAAGACTCTTTGTCGAAGATCCAGAAATAAATCCTTATGCGTCTTCTTCTCCAGTTCCTTAAAGAACTTAAAACCCAACCGCTCCCGCTTAAGCATTCGATTTTACCGTATGATAGTAAATATCTATAGAGGAGAGAGGACATGAATTCAACCAAAAAGACAGCAAGAGTCGCAGGATTACTGTATCCGTTAATGGGAATACCCGCTGTGTTTAACTTCTTCTATGTCACCCGCAAGCTGATCGTGCTAGGGGACGCGACGGCAACCGCCAACAAGATACTGGCTTCCGAAATGCTTTTCCGTCTGGGTATCGCAGCTTGGCTGGTCGCTGCGGTCTTTTTTCTTTTGCTGGCAATGGCTCTCTACCGCTTGCTCAGCGGAGTGAACAAGAATCATGCCCGGCTGATGGTGGGTCTGGTTCTGGTCTCTGTCGCGATCACGTTTGCGAATGAGCTGAACAACATAGCCGCCCTGACCCTCTTCCGTGGCGCCGATTATCTCTCGGTGTTCGACAAACCCCAGCGGGAAGCACTGGCAATGTTTTTCCTCGGTCTGCATGGCCAGGGACTTGCTGTCAACGACATCTTCTGGGGCCTCTGGCTTTTCCCCTTTGGTCTCCTGGTGATGAGATCGCGCTTCCTTCCCCG
>JAFNGF010000075.1 GCA_017885385.1 Planctomycetota bacterium | reverse complement strand
CGGCCGGGCGGTATCCGGATCAACCTTATCGAAAATGGTAGGCGGCTGTACGGCGTCCACGCGAATGGCGGGAATTCCAAGGTCGACACAGAACTGCAGATTCTTACGAAAACACGCAAGGTACGCCGAATTGTCGTCGGCATCAATAAGGTGCTGGCTCCAGAGGTCGGCAGCCAGACCCGACCAGTCAAGCCCGACGTCCTTCAGCTGCTTCTTACAGGCGTTACGCTGCTTTTTGAGCGGCATATTATCCGGGTTGGGGTGCGGCGGAAAGCCGCCCAGCTCCACGCCGTCAAAACCTATGCCCTTAACCTTTTTGATGACCTCATCCCAGGCTACCGGATTTTTCGCGTAGGGGCCGATGGTATACGCCCATGAGCCGATCGATATTTTTTTCATAATCCACCTCTCAACTTAAAGTCAATGTTATGGTCTATTTGGCAGCAGGGTTGCAATATAACACGTCCAGCCCTTGCCTGTCAAATACCATCTCAACCTATGACGATGCTATCCAGCGAACGCTTCGGCACGTGATGCACGCCCTGGTTATCCCGCCAGTACTTGATGTCCCCGGCAGGCCCAGCCGGCTCAATCACCACCGTTTCTTTGGGCTTACCGAGGGCCAAAACAATAAGTATCTCATAGCGCGACGGTATCTCCAAAGCCTTGCGAAGCTCTTCTCTCTTCACTGTCCCGATGATACAGCCGCCCAAACCTTTTTCCGCTGCACCCAGCAGAATGCTTTGAGCCGCGATTCCGTGGTCGCAGCCAAAAGACCGAGCTATCTCGGTGTCGCCGAGGATGATAACGTACGCCGACGGCCTTTCGCCCTCAGAGGGGCCGGGCCAATCTTTCAGATACCCGGCCCAGGCCAGGTGCTGAAATATCAGGGCATTTTTCTTAGGCTCACAGCAAAGGATGTATTTCAAGGGCTGCAAATTTGCGGCTGACGGAGACAGTCTTGCCAGCTCGACCAGCTCCCGCAAAACCCGCTTGTCTATCGCCACTTCCTGGAAGAAACGCCGATAGCTCCTACTTTTGGCTATCAAGTCCTTTATCATTTTGTCGCCTCTGTGCAAAAGTTCAATCACCGCGTCTTGCGAATTACAACCTGCAATACCTGACCTTCAGAAAGAACCAGCTCCTTCTTCAACGTGATTTCGACTCGGGTCTCTCTAAGCTGGTAAGAGGACTCAACCACCTGGCCTTGCACTGTCACAGAAACGCCGGCAGGGCGAAAATCCTGTGGAACAGCAAAGGCAAGCGTTTTCAAATTGAGCCTGCCCCAGCGGACCTCAATCTGCTCAGTTTGGGCCTGTGGCACGGCCATCTTGGCCGNNGGGCTGGAAGCCCGTGCCACGGTCGCTTCTGTGAAAAGCTGCCCCAGCCGCCGGCGGCGGTAAAAGCGGCCTGGAAGTTCTCCGGCGTTATTTTTGGTGCGAAGCCCAGATGCCCCTTCGGCCCATCGTGTTCGTAGCCGCAAAGAGCGGTGTAAACGCCCCAACTGGCTAGCGCCCGCGCGTAGTGGTCGCCACATTCAATCTCGTTGAAGGGATTATGCTTTGCCGGGTGATAGCGCTGCTGGATGCCGTGACATATCGCCAGCGCCTCGGTAAGCATGCCTTCGGCAACCATGTGCCCTGCCACCTGATATTCGATGCCCGTCCAGACTTCTTCCCTGTAGCGAACACCCTCGGCAAGATACTGGCTTTTGGGCCAGGTGCAGGTAAGTAAGCCTGGTTCGCCGGGCCTGGCAAACCACCGCTCCGGTTTGTGCGCAGCGTTATACGGGCCGACATCGGGCGCCCAGTTGTATTTCCAGACCGATTGTAGCGCCTTTTTGACGTGCTGCGGCGGATAAATATAGCCCAGCCCGAGCTGATGCGCCCAGCCCTGGCCAAAAAGCTGGTCGGATAGACAGCCTTTTCCATATTGGTCTTTTGGATGCTTTTGCAAATCGACAAGTTGAATGAAGTATTCGCCGTCCCAGAGCCGTTCGACCGTGAGCCGGCTGCCGCTTTCAAATATCTTTCGGCAGCGCCGGGCAAACTCCTGGTCGCCCATCTCTTTTGCCATTTCTTCGCCGGCGCGAAGGGCGGCAAGGTAAAGCGAGCCGACAAACGTGTTTGGCCCTTCGAAATTGATGTCGTAGGTATTGTGCTGGCTGTTCTCAATCAGGCCGTCCTCGTTACCGTCCTGAGCGATGGAAAATAAAAGCGCTTTTTTTATCCTGGGCCAATTCCGCTGCAGAAAACTGCTATCGGCGGACATCAGGTGCTCGCGGTAGGCTTTCAGAATAGTGCCGCACTGCCCATCGGCGGCGTAAGCGCGATTGCTGCGAAAGCCAACCAGGCCGGTCTTCTCATCAAAACCCTGGCCGAAGTCCTGCATCTCTCGCGCCGCTCGCTCCAGCTCAGGAAAAAGCCGAGCCGGAGCATGGGCGTAATTCCACACGTGGGTGCAGGTGCCCTCGCAGCAGCCGACACCCTCCCACGCCCAGAAGCGACCATCCTTCCACCATTGGCAGGTGCCGGTCGCCAGGTTGCACACGGTCGAATGCAGCCGGAAAAGCAGCCAGCGAGGTAGCGTGCTATCCTCGTAGAATGTCTTGTGCCATTTTCTCGTGTCACCTGCGAGCCGGGCGTAATTATCAAGCACGTAGTGGGCAACGTCAGAAGCGCCGTTGAAACGATTAGCGTACTCATGACCATGCTCGTGATTTGGGAAGAACCAAGCCAGGACGAATATGAAGGTCCTTTTTTCGCCGGGAGCCAGATCGACGATGGTCGTTGAGATAGCTGTGCTCTTTTTCTCGGTGACAGGGTAGACGGCGTCATCCTCGAATGACAAGCTGCCTATAAGCCATTGGTTCGTCTTCGATGAGCTGTCTTTCTCGGCGAGCATCAGCACCATCGAGCCATAGTCGGGCAGCGTTTCCAAAGGACCTATCGGGACTTTTTGCGCGTCATCGGATAGTTCTATCTGGTCGATATTGATATGTCCCCAGCCGCCGGATGCCCGGTCAACAATTTCAATTTGCGCAGACTTACCTTGAAATTCCGCCACGTTCCAGAATTGCCACTGGAGCTTTTCGTTGTTCTTGCCCGTAGCGGTGCGCACGACTTTGCCGTCGATTAAAAGATTGATGCAGGTTTGGCCCGCCTGCCCGCCGCCGCCGATAAGGAAGGTGATAAACTTTCGGGAGATTTCAAAAGCCGGTGAAGTGAGCGTCCCGTGTGGGTCATCCCCGCCGAGGTAGGTATTCACCAGGCCTTTGCCTAAAAAGCCGGTTACCTGCTGCTGGTTGGGTA
>JAFNGF010000074.1:3080-3686 GCA_017885385.1 Planctomycetota bacterium | reverse complement strand
ATTAACCCCCGCACCTGTGGCGGGGGGTCCCTCGGGCACAGGTCCCGAGGCTAAAGCCCCGTGTTTCACGCGGGGTTTCCCAGTTAACGAACATTGTATTCCGTATGCCGCCTCCTGTGCCCGGTATCAAGCGAGTGTTTTTTTCCTTGCCGGCTTAGAAGATGGTCAGCAGGTGTTCATCAGCATCGGACCTGACGACCCCGCTGTTAGCCCCCGCCTGTCGGCGGGGGACCCCGGCCAATGGCCGGGGCTAACAGCAATGGGCAAGAAACTACTTGGAGACGGCAACTGTGTCGCGATATACAAGACCGACGCCGCCGTAATCGACCGTTACTGTCGTCTTATCAACCCGGGTAAGGGCCCCAAGGCGCTGGGGGCGACGCCGCGGCTGGGTATCGGCAGTCGAATGTCCACTTGTGCGTGGCCGGGCGTGTGGCGGGCTATGCACAACTGTAGTTTTTCGGCTAACGCAATCCAGAATTCAGTCCGGGAGCTCAACCTGCTCGAAGACATATTGGCTGGCCGACCGGCGTGCACTAATTACCTGCCTGGTTTTGGCACGCTCGCGGAGGGACACACGGGCAGCACTTTCGAGGGGTTGTGGGT
>JAFNGF010000074.1:0-3042 GCA_017885385.1 Planctomycetota bacterium | reverse complement strand
GCTGCGCTGGCCGCGGGGCAGCCGAGGCGTACCCTTCGGCTCTGCTCAGGGCAGGCTTAGCCGGTCATACTCCGCAGTCAAAGCAGCGTAAAGATGTAGTTGCCTACCATAGTCAGAAACGCCGGATCGCCGGGCAAATCTACTGTTTGGCCGAGGCAGCTATCGGGCGTTTGATCGCCAAGTATTGGTCGGCCCTCGAGGCGGTGGGAGAGTTGTACAATCATATTAAGAGTCGCAAGGATGGCGTGCCCTTTGACCTTGAGCTTAGTATTGACGAAAACCCGCCGGAGGTGGGCGCGTTTGAGTCTGTCACCACAGATGAGGAGCTGCTGTTCCTGGTGCTCGAAATGCAAAGGCGTCAAATCCCGTTGACGCACATCGCGCCTAATTTAGGGATAGAAAAAGGGCTGGACTACCGAGGTCCAGATGGCCTTGAGGGCTTAGAGCAACGTGTCTGCAAGCTCCACCGTATTGCCGCTGAGCACGCAGTTATTTTGGACTGTCACTCCGGCGATGACCTTGAATCAATAACCCGCAAAGTCATAGGGCGTGCCACCGATGGCCAAATTCACTTTAAGATATCGCCCGCCTTACAAATAATTTTCGCCGAGGCACTGAGCGACTTCGATCCGCAGCAGTTTCGTTTCTGGTGGGACGACACTTTGGCCTATACCCGGCGGGAAACGGCGGCAGGTTGTGAAGCCGGCGGTAATGCCGAGCCGTCGCCGCGGCATGGTGTCTTTCGGCGTTACTGCTTTGCCACGGTAGGCCGGCGTGACGCACGTGGGCAGTTTATCCACCGTGAGAAGTTCTACACTTTGCCTGCTGATTTCTACCGGGAATATCAACGGCGGGTCGAGTATTATCTGGGTGAAGTGGCAGAGGATGTCTTCAACCGCACTTGCGAAGGATAAGCTCGTATGGAACAACGACTGAACGGGAAAATCGCCATTGTGACCGGTTCCGGGCAAGGAATTGGCAAGGCTGTCGCTCTGCGGCTTGCGCACGAAGGCGCCGATGTGGTCGTGGCCGACATCAACCTGGAGAAGGCGCAGCAGACCGCGCAGGAAGTACGTGCCCTTTGCAGGCGGGCGATGGCCTATGGTGTTGACGTAGCCAGCGTGGCGGAAATCCGGCGCATGGTAGATAGTGTGGTGGCTGAATTCGGCCGGATCGACATTCTGGTCAATTGTGCCGGCGTCGTGCAGGCCAAGCCCTTCTTAGAAATAACTGAGGATGACTGGGACCGAATTCTTGACGTTAATTTGAAAGGTACGACTTTTTGCATTCAGGCCGTTGCTGAGCAGATGATTCGACAGGTGCCTGAGCAAGTCAAAACGGTTGGAAGGGCAGATCGCAGCTATGGCAAGATCGTCAATTCCTCCTCGATATCCGGCCGGCATGGGCGGGCTTTGCAACTGCACTATGCCGCGAGCAAGACGGCTATTATCAGCATTACTCAATCGGCGGCCTTAGCCTTGGCGCCGTACAACATCAACGTCAACGCTGTAGCCCCGGGCGTAATTCCCACTGCTATGTGGGAGCAGATCGACCGAGAGTGCGGTCATATATTCGGCGCCCAGCCCGGCGAAGCGATCGGAGAATTCATTGAGAAAATCCCACTGAAGAGGGCCGGCAGCGCGGAAGATGTGGCCGGCGCGGTGGCTTTTCTTTGCTCGTCCGACGCCGACTACATAACGGGGCAAACGCTGAACGTGGATGGCGGATACGAAATGAGCTGAAGGGACGCCGCTTCGCGGGAATCCAATATTAAGGGCGCAAAAATGGCCGACCCGTTCGGTGAGCTCAGGGCAAGTTTTGATCGGGCGCGCGTTTTATTGCGCCAGTTTAAGGGTGACTCATACCTATTTGGCACGGGCATTCTCGCGAGGGTTGGGCAGGTTGTTGCTAGTATCGGCAAAACCGCTGCCCCGCGGCCGGCGCAGCGAGCTGCCCTGGTGCGGGGCACATTCCCAGGCAGCGATAAATACGTAGATACGTACATACGTAGATACGTACATACGTACATACGTGGTGCAAGGCCCAATTGCCCGCGTGAGGACGTGTTCCGCATCGCCGCCGAACTAAAGGCCGCCCAGCCGGACGTCGTAATTAGTTTCGGCGGCGGCAGCACAATAGACGCCACCAAAGCGGCTGTGGTTCTTAGCACGTTGGGCGGAGAAATTGACAGTTATTTTGGTACGGGCCTGGTAACCGCAGCTCTGGGACGATTAACCGCAGAGAGCGCTGAGCGCGCTGAGAAAAAACTTGTTCCGAGCGAAGTCGAGGAATCTGCCGGCGAATTATTGGCGCGCCTCTCGCGGGGCCAGACCCCTCGACCGGGCTCGGGNNGCGGTAAAACACCTGACGCCCCACGTTGCGATACAAACAGCCGCAAGTTCCGCCGCCCACCTGACCAAGTACTCAAACATCACGGACGTATCAACGGGCCAAAAGAAGCTAATCGTGGATGATGCAATTGTGCCCGCGTATCCGGTCTTTGACTACGAGGTGACTTACAGTGCGCCGCCGAACCTCACTGCCGATGGCGCGATGGACGGCATCGCCCACTGCCTGGAGGTTTTATACGGTGCCGTAGGCAAATCTTTCTACGGCAAAGCGGCGGAAATAGCCGGCACCGGCATAGCTCTGGCAGTCAAATACCTGCCTCGCGTAATCCCGACTTGTTCGGGACAGGATAAAGAGGCCCGCGAGGCGATCTGCCTGGCGACAGACCTGGGCGGATATGCCATAATGATAGGCGGGACGAACGGGGGGCATCTGACCAGCTTCTCTCTGGTCGATATACTGACACATGGTCGGGCGTGCGCTATTATGAATCCGTACTACACGGTCTTTTTTGCCCCGGCTATAGAAGAGCCGCTGCGCCTCGTCGGCAGCATTTACCGACAGGCAGGCCTGACAAAAGCAGACATAGAAAAGCTCCAGGGCAGAGAGCTGGGCATTGCTGTCGCGGAAGCGATGTTCGAGCTGGCCCGAAGAATCGGCTTTCCTACCAGGCTCAGTGAAGTTCGAGGATTC
>JAFNGF010000073.1 GCA_017885385.1 Planctomycetota bacterium | reverse complement strand
GGGCCGAGCAGTTTATCTTTTATGCCGAAGTATCTTTTTAGCTCTAAATGCGTCCAGTGATAAAGCGGATTACGCAGACAATAGGGGACGGTCTGCGCCCATTTCTCGAATTTTTCGTAATCGCCTGCACAGCCGGTTATGTATCTTTCAGGTACGCCGTTTGTTCGCATCGCCCGCCACTTATAGTGGTCGCCATAAAGCCAGGCCTGGGTAAGGTTGTCGAAGCGGTGGTCGTCAGCTATTTGTTTAGCCGGCAGGTGACAGTGGTAGTCATAGATTGGCATTTTCTCAGCGTGCTCGTGGTAAAGAATCCGAGCGTTTTTATTCTGCAATAGGAAATCTTCCGACATAAATTTATCAGGCATTTTCGTCCCGCAAACCCCGCGTGGAACGCGGGGCTAAATATTTAGCCTGCGGTTTCACCGCAGGTCCTATTTGTCTTGTTCGGATTTGTCCTGATCGGCGGGTTTCTTGGGTACAGGCGGCTGGAACTCCGCCAATTTTTTTGCCCATTCAGCAACCTCACTTCGTGTTTTTTGCAGCCGCTCGGAGACTTGCTTTGGCTGCGTTTTTTCTTCCTGCCGGGCCTTATATTCGTAGTATCCATACACCGCCCACCCCACCGCCAAACCCACAACTGCGATTATCATAATGATTGTGAACATTGGCATTCCCTCAGTTTTTCTGCAAAAAAACATCTCGGAACATGGGGACCGGCCTTTCGCAACTAAAATAGCACAACTATTTTGCCGATACAATCTTTATGAGGGGGTTTTTCAACAAAGTTCAGAAGGTGTTTATCTCGATATGTCGCCTGCCCTAAGATGGGACGTCATCCGAATTATTGATATTCAAGAAAGGGGGACAAAGATGTATCTTATCAGTATGCTACGACGAATCATCCACTATCCAGGTAAGTTATGGAAATGGATTACACAGGGAAAACAGGCAGATTACACAGCGATCGTCGAACAGATAGCAAAAGATTATCTCTTGACAAACGATGACAACCTAAAGTCTGAAAAAGGAAAGACAGCCCAAAACTTCATCGGTAGGGGTCTGTTTAATACGACTGCTTGTGGTGGCGAACAACTGGGAGTCTATTTTCGTCACTTAGATGCTTTGGTCGACCATCTCATCCACGAGTTGGACGACAAATTCAGCGATATCCCGCTGGTGGAGTTCAAAGACAGTTTGCTCATCGTAATCGATCGCGAATACGACAAACTGACTCGTCTTGTTCCGGGACTGTTGCTACAATCACAAATGCTTCAAGCCAATGTGAAAAAAGACTTTGAAAATGGGATTCTCAGTAAGAAGCAAAAGGCCAAAGAAAGGGTAGAGAATCAGTGTGCAATATCTGAGCAGAACCGAGTAGTTTCCGAGAAGCATCAGGAACGATGGTATCAAAGCCGAACCATTCAAGCAGCTTTGATAGGCGCTGCTGCAACATTTGTACTCACATTGTTCCTTACCTGGTTAATTAAGAAATTCTAACGGTAGATACTCTACCCTGGTGATTCTGAGCGTAGCGAAGAATCTGGCTAATGGATGAAAGTAGAGTAAGTAGAGCGAATCAAACTTTTAATTCCTGTGCCAGATGCTTCACTTTGTTCAGCATGACAACCTGGATTCCGTGTCAAGCACGGAATGACAAATGCAATCACACGGTGTACGTGGTTGATGCGGTTTCGCCGCCGCGGCCGGTCCAGTTTGTGTGGAAGAATTCGCCCCTCGGCTTATCCACCCGCTCATAAGTGTGGGCGCCAAAATAATCCCGCTGGGCCTGCAATAAATTAGCCGGCAGACGCTCGGCGCGATAGCCATCGTAAAAAGATAGCGCTGAGATCATCGCGGGCATGGCGATACCGAGCTTGACCGCGCTATTAACTACCCGCCGCCAGGAGGCCTGGCCTTTTTCGACCGCACGCTTAAAGAATGGGTCAAGCAGCAGATTCTCCAGGTCAGGCTTTTTGCCGAAGGCCTCCTTGATCTTGCTCAAAAAGGCCGAACGGATGATGCAGCCGCCGCGCCAGATCGAGGCGATGCCGCCATAATTTAAGTTCCACTTGTGCTCCTGGGCGGCAGCCCGCATCAATTGATAGCCCTGGGCGTAACTAACAATCTTCGAGGCGTACAAGGCTTTTCGCAGGTCGTCAATGAATTTGGCTTTGTCACCTCTAAATTGTGCTTTGGGACCTTTGAGGATTTTGGAGGCAGTGACACGCTGCTCTTTTATGGCGGAAAGGCATCGGGCGAAGACCGCCTCGCCGATTAGCGTCAGCGGCTGGCCCGCATCCAGCGCCTCAACGACCGTCCATTTGCCGGTTCCTTTCTGCCCGGCGGTATCCAGAATAAGATCGATAACCTCGTTGCCGGCTTCATCTTTGTGTGCCAGGATGTCCCGCGTGATCTCGATAAGATATGAATTGAGCTCGCCCTCATTCCACTGGTCGAAGACCTGGTGCATCTCGTGGTTGGTCATGCCCAGGCCCTGTTTCATCATCTGGTAGGCCTCGCAGATCAACTGCATATCGCCGTA
>JAFNGF010000072.1:3608-4236 GCA_017885385.1 Planctomycetota bacterium | reverse complement strand
TACCAGACGTAGGCCTTGAAGCGACCGGCTCTATCCTCTGTAAATGCAAGCTCGGTGGGGCCATCAATACTGATGTGATTGTCGTCGTAGATAACAATAAGATTGTCAAGCCCCAGGTGCCCCGCCAGAGAGCTGGCCTCAGAAGCAACTCCTTCCTGGAGGTCTCCGTCGCTGGCGATAACATATATCTTATAATCTATAATGGGAAAGCCGTCGCGGTTGAAATAGTTGGCCAGATACTTTTGTGCTATGGCCATTCCGACCGCGTTGGAAATGCCCTGGCCCAGCGGACCGGTAGTAACTTCGATGCCGCGGTGTGGGTCGTATTCCGGATGGCCGGGCGTTTTACTTGCCCATTGCCGGAAGTTTTTCAATTCGTCCAAACTCATCTCGTAGCCGGTCAGGTACAATAGCGAATACAGAAGGACGCAGCCGTGTCCGGCTGAAAGGACAAAACGGTCGCGGTTGTGCCATCGCGGATTGGACGGGCTATGTTTTAGGTGCCGGTCCCAGAGTACGTACGCAGCCGGCGCCATTCCCATCGGCATGCNNGAGCTGTCCATTCAAACGATTCGCTTTTTGTGCGTGGATATGGTTGAAAAAGCCAAGTCCGGCCACCCCGNNANCG
>JAFNGF010000072.1:0-3584 GCA_017885385.1 Planctomycetota bacterium | reverse complement strand
CNGNNGTGNGGGCNNANCGNNNACNGCNNTGCCNTCNCNGNTNGNGCNGGCNATGCTTTAGATGCCGGTCCCACAGTACGTACGCAGCCGGCGCCATTCCCATCGGCATGCCGGGGTGGCCGGACTTGGCTTTTTCAACCATATCCACGCACAAAAAGCGAATCGTTTGAATGGACAGCTCATCAAGCTCCGACAGACCTGAGTTCTTCACAGATGCACTCATTACCATTTTTCCCATCTTAGAAGGTTAAAATAAACACTTGGTAACAAAACAGATACCAGAGGATAACAACCTTCGCGCGCTTCCGCAAGGGGTTTTGCGATTTGGCCTAATCGTCAGTGCGAAAGGTCTGTTCCTTGTGCCCTCATCAAGCTCTTGAGCACATTTGGAGGAACACCCGTGGTGGTAAAAGCCCTCGACTGTTCGGCGGTGCCTCAACTATCTTCTTGTCGAGGTTTGAAGTCGTCACAGGTTTTATCAGCCCATGTAAAAACTCCCGACTGTTTCTTGCCATCTTCACATGCAGCACAACTTCGCGCTTTAATACAATCACCCCAGATATATGTTGAGGGAGGCGTGCTAATTTGGACGAAAAATTCACAATTCTTGCAAACCTCTTCCACGATGTCGTCTCCTGGCTCTGTAGTCAAAACACCGAGACTGGACAGCTAACGCCAGCCGCGCAAACCCCCCCAGTACCGATAGGAGCGTTTCCCACACGAGAATGTTGACTCTCAAATCGGATTTTTTTGCCTAAATTGCAATCGAAGGACCCTTCATTTGACAAACCTGCCCATCTGCCGCACAATTGCGGTTCCCTGGGTGTTTTGATTTGAGTCTATTTCAAAGTAAGAGCTTCTTGCCATGTACGATGTAGCAATCATCGGTGCTGGACCCGCCGGCGCGACTTTGGCTCGGCTGATGCCAGATACTTATAAGGTTTTGTTGGTTGAGAAAAGGCAGTTAGCCGGTGTCTCCTCGGGCGACTTTTCTGGAAAGTGCTGCGGAGGCTTATTGGCTCCCGATGCCCAAAGGATGCTGTCCAAAATGGGATTGGGCTTACCCAAAAGTGTTTTAGTGGATCCTCAACTTTTTGTTGTTCGAGCCGTCGATATGCAACAAAGGTCGGAGAGATACTATCAGCGCTACTACATCAACATGGATAGACACAATTTCGACTCTTGGTTGGGGTCCATGATTCCACCAAGTGTTGATGTACGAGCTGGCTGTCGATTCAAATCGTACGAATTAGAAACTGCTGCCGTGAAGATAACGCTCATACAGAACAACAAGACCTACACGGAGCACGCAAAAATCCTGGTCGGTGCAGATGGTGCATCATCCAGAGTTCGCAAACAGGCCGTCCCAACCCATCCCTTTCCAAAAACGTATTTCGCCATTCAAGAATGGGTTCAGGCAGACAGTAAGTTGCCATACTTTTCCACGATATTTGATCCGGAAATTACGGACTACTATTGCTGGACCATTCCGAAAGAAGACTACCTGATTATTGGGGCTGCCCTTAGCCCGAGACATGAAGTTCCTGCCAGGTTTGAACTACTGAAAAATAAGCTCAGAGACTCTGGCTTCGGATTCGGAAGGACGATTCACACAAAAGCAGCTTTCATTCTACGACCCACAAAGACCCAGCAGCTATCAACCGGCACCGGGGCTGTTGTACTACTGGGCGAAGCTGGAGGTTGGATAAGTCCAAGTTCAGCGGAGGGCCTAAGTTATGCCTTTCGCACCGCGCTGCTATTTGCACAAGTGCTGCGTGAGTCACCAGACAACATCGAGAAGCGTTTTCGCAAGAAGACCAGACGATTGAGAACAAATATATTCCTAAAGAACATCAAGTCCTACTTCATATACAAGCCTTGGCTGCGGAACATCGTGATGAGATCAGGACTTCAAAGCATGGAATTGTACGAGAAGTAAGTCCCAAGGAAAGGTATTTTGAAAAAAATGAAGAGCACTAATCAACAAACACAACAAAAAGGTGACTATGACATCTCTATCATTCGGCCTCAGTTGCGCAATGAAGATATCAACCTGCGGGGCGAGGGATTCTCTGGAGCAAGGCTCAAAGCCATAAAAAAAGGACTGCTGACTCTACATACCCTGGAGCTGATGGCGCAGAACATCTACAAATTCCAGATTGCAAAAGAGCATAGTGAGCTCAATCGCCAGCTAATCGCTGCTATGTGCAACGAAATGACGCACTACCAGGATTTTCAAGTCAAGCTCCTTGAATACGGCTTCAAGCCCAGCATATTCCGGATAGCGTATTGGATGGTCGCCTTTGCGTTTGGCTTCGGCTCTCGCCTGCTCGGCAAAAGGGCCATCCTCAAAACCGGCATCTGGGTCGAGACAAAAGCAGCTCATCACTACGGCGAACTGCTAAGCTCGATAGACTGGGACGAAGATTCTCGCAAAATCATTGAGAAGAACCAGGCGGACGAATACGGGCACATCAACCGCTGGCAAAAACTCCTGGAAACAGCCTAAAAAATTCAACTCGCTCACCTTCTGCGGACTCTAGAAAAACTGCGAGCTTCTTGAACTTATCGACCGGCTGCGCATCTTTATAAGCTGAGGACGATGGATGAGCTCGATCGACAAACTAATAGACCAGGTGCTGCTGCTTCGCTGCCAAATTGGCGACAGGGACGCCTTTGCCGAACTCATCGAGCGATACCAAAAGCCATTGCGCTACTTTATAAGCCGTTTGCTGGACGATGCCCAGATAGCCGAAGATATTTTCCAGGAAACCTGGCTGACCGTCATTAGGCAGATACATACACTCAGACATCTCGAGACATTTCCAACATGGCTATATCGCGTCGCACGCAATAAGGTCTATCAACAATTAAGGACGAAAAACAGATTCTCTCAGCTTGATGAAAACACCGCTATTATAAATGAAAACCACGATGATGTCTTCTGCGCAGAAGATGCGGCAAAAATCCACAAATGCCTTAAAAAATTGATGCCCGAACACAGAGAGGTCTTAATGCTGCAATTTCTGGAGCAAATGTCGTATCAACAGATAGCAGAAGTCCTTAATTGTAATCCGGGCACAGTCAGGTCTCGCATCCACTATGCAAAACTCGCACTTAAAAAAGAAATGGAGAAATAAAAATGGCGAAAGAAAATAATCTCAAAGAAGCACTCCTGCGGCAAATGAATGAGAACTCGAATATGACTCCGGGTCTCGATGCCGGATCCGCGCACCAAGTTATCGCAAGAGATACCGCTCTTGTAAAACGTGCAAAAAAGGTCGCCACGTTTGCCTGGGCGGTACTGTTGATATTTCTTTTTGTCGTGGCCGTCATCGAATTTGCGTCCGGTGGGCGTCCGGACTGGCTGACGCCGGCTGCAATTGTGGTGTTCCAGGCGTTACTTATCATCGCCGTCATTTGTTCGGTCTCGCTTTATGTCAGGTCCAGAACATTGGGCATACACAAAATTCAGGCAAGTTTAACCAGCATCGAAGAATTGCTCAAAAAGATGTCCGCGGACAAACAACCGCCGGATGAAACTTGACGCCACATACCTTACGTAATAGACTGCCAGGAGTCCC
>JAFNGF010000071.1 GCA_017885385.1 Planctomycetota bacterium | reverse complement strand
GGTCGGAGTGACATACCTATGAAACGAGGGACCCCGCTCAGCGGGAAGCGAAAAAAGCAGTGGCTCTGGGCGTCTCAGCTCGTAGTGCTACTTTGCCTGGCGGTCGTTGGGGCCGTCAAGTTAGAATTAATTGATGTGACCGCCGTCAAGGCAGGAATCCTCAGCCAGGTTGCCCGAGTGTATCCTGATAAGGCTGGCGCCTATACCTTGCTCGGCAAACATTACTGCTCCTCGGGCCGGTCAAAAGAAGCAGTTCAAGCCTGCGAGAGACTGGTCGGAATCAAGCCGGATGACGCCTCCGCACATGCCCTGCTGGGAAATGTTTACTACGAGGCAGGCCGTCCCCAGGATGCAATAGAGAGCTATAAAAAGGCTGCAACGCTCGACCCAAACTGTTTCGATGCCCACTTGGGGCTTGGTGAGGCGTACGCCGGATTAGGTCGTCACACGGAAGCCGTAGAATCCTACAAGCGAGCCATAAGGATAAAGCCGGACTCTGCTTTTGCGTACCTGTCTCTCGGCTTGGTTTTTTCCAACTCGGGCTCTTACGAAGAAGCGATGCAGGCCTTCAGACAGGCCAAGGAGCTTGACCCGGATGTCGCGGGAGTTCACCTGCTGTCGGGCAAGACTTATCTGCAGGCAGGCCTTTATGAACAGGCCATACAGTGTTTCAGGGATGTTATCCTGACCGACCCCTCGGCCCAGCTCGGGGCGGGCCAGGCTCACGCACAAGCATACTTCAATCTTGGCAAAGCCTACCTTAACATCGGCGACCATGCTCTGGCTCTGGAGCAACAACAGGCATTGCAGACATTAGACCCCAAATTGGCCAACGAGCTTCTTGAGCTTATTAACAACAATTAGCCGAAACCTGGCGTAAAACTGCAATGCCGAAACCGCCAAATAAATTTGGCGGCTAAATACTCAATATTCAGCCCCGCAATCCTTCGACCCGGCTCAGAGCTTGCCCTGAGTGTCCCAAAGGGACAGGTTCATTGCGGGGTCTACCACAGATTTCAAATATTAAGCGTCTTCAGTAGGAAATCACGGAGGGGACATTCGCAGAAATGTCCAGAGCCAAAATCAACTGCGAATTTGCACGCTTTCTGATCATCCTCCAAGCACTCAATGAGCTTGCCGCCCAGGACACTCCGTACCTTGCACAGTTTCTGGAACTCAGACTGGCAGCATTCGAACCCTTTTCGGCATTGCATCCTGCCGATCATGCTTTGAATTGTTGTTCTATGCCCGTCGGTTATTTCCATTGCTGCCGCCTTTGCTTGTACATCAAACGAGCTTGAAGCAGAATCTGCCTGCTCGGCAAACACCTTCGTATACTAAGGCGTCTCAAACCAGGAAATGTTGACATCTTTCTTATCAACAGTACGAAATAGCAGTTGGTTTCGCAATTGTGGTAACTACGTAATTTTGGGGGGTAAACGCAAATTTTTTGAGTGATTTTCCACTAATTTTGACAGGAGGCCCTATAGAGACGCCACTTCAAGCTTTCAGAGACCGTTTCGAGCCGGATAGGAGAGCAAGAAGGACAGGGTTCGAGAACCGGTCAGATTACTTGAGCATGTTTCCATGATACACGTGCCCAACTCAGTCAGTAGAAATGTCCCCAATGTCTTCGGCCAACATGCAGGGCAGGCGCTCCTCTCCAATCTGGCTTTGCCATTCGGTGATGGTGTGCAGTACAATTGACGCAGCCATTGCCAGTCTGATGATGTCGCGCTCCTCGGGCAAAGCCAAACGCCCCAATTCGACCTTCATCTGCGATTGGTCTTTGATTGCTACGATGTCTTTGGTCATCCTGTACCGATCTACCAGCAGTTCAAGGAACGCCGGCACGTCCTCGGGGCGGATGCTGTCATCTGTGTTATACTGGTATATCCCAAGGTACAGCCGTAGCACTTCAGTCAAGTTGATCTTCTTCTCAGACCGCTGGTCCCATGGCAAAAAGGGTAGGCAGGTGAAGTTCAGCCAAAAAGCCTCCTTGGGTGTGTATCCACCTTTCCGAAGCTCCTCGGCATGAAATTTGTATAGCAAGTACAGCGAACCCAACAACTGAACGCGTTCTTCGCGTTTCATCTTTTTCTGACCTGGCCCCGAATCATCTACCAGTTGCAATTAGAAAGTTCTCTACATCATCTATCTTGTACTGCTAAGGTTGAGCCAAAGGCCAAGCCAAAGCCATACAACGGGCTACAAAGTCAACCGGTGCATATAGGCCGGCGGACTGTGCGACCAGAATGATTATAACATAGCCGCTATCCTTTTACAAGTACCTCTGCCCCCGTTTGCACGGAGGCAAGCCTGCCCCCTGCACAAGCAGGGGGTCGCCCTACCGGGAAATCTGGCTGCGCAGCCATTCGACGCTCTGGTCCATCTTGCCCGGCGCCGCTTCACATTCTATCGACAGAACTCCATCCCACTTGGTCTGCTTGAGCAGTTCGATGCAGCCTGCGATATTATCCGCGTTTACCCCTTCACCGATAGCTACTACCGATGAGGCAATACCGGTCTGTCCGCCGCGGGCAGCTCTGGCCAGCCCCTCGCTGACGTCCTTGATGTGGCAATGCGAAACCTTGTCCCGAAATCTTCGCAGGAACTTCACAGGGTCTTGCCCGGCGATAAAAGTATTGCCCGTATCAAGGTTCATCCTCAGATAGGGCGAGTCAAAAAAGCTCAGAATTTGCTCCATAGTATCCGGATTGGTGGTGTAAGGTCCGTGCGGCTCAACATTGATGATAATGTCGTATTTCTCCGCCCACTCCAGCACCACGCGGTAGTACTGCTTCATAAGAGACATCACTTCCTTATCGGTGTACCCCTGGGGCTTTCGGCCACCGTCGGTCGTGTCCACGCATGGGCATCCGAGCGCCTTAGCAAATTGGATGGCTCGGATGGTGTAGCCGATACCGCGATACTGACCTTCCGGGCACGACATCGGATAGGCGGCATCCAGTTGCGAAACCTGCAACCTCAGTGAGTCCAGGTAGCTTAGGAGCTTCAGCGGATCCATGTGAAGTGGGATATGCGGATTATAGCCCAAAGCCTGGACGAAGTAGTCGCCGTCGATGGTGCCGAACTCCACGTAATCAATGTCGTGGTCTCTGGCAAATTGACAAGGGATTTCATAAGAAACGTCAAAATGCCGCCAATTGTCTACGTGCATCCCTAATTTCAACATGGTCTTTTACTCCTTTTTCAATTCGGGCAATTCTGTGAACTTTGCTGAAATGGATTCCGTCCTCACTACGCAGGATAGGGTTGAACTCTTGGTATGCACGCCACCTTTTGCTGAATCGACCGTCACCGTGAAACTCCCCTTTCCTTCGACGACGAATTGCACGTGCGCGGCGCTCATGCCGGCGATAGTATCCAGCTCCACCCTGTGCGGACGGCGTTTGACAGCTTGAGCCTTCTTAAAGAAGCGATCGGTAATCCGGCCTGCGGACACAACTTCCAGCTCGTCGCCCCGGATGGAAACAACATCCGGCGGACTGATGTGATTTGCCACATCCTGATCTGTTCGCGTCGGTATGAGACGCTGATTTTCCACGGTCACCCAAATCTTAAATAAGCCCTCGGCGAGTTTTTCTATCTCGATGTCACCTATTCTAAGCAGCGGCATCATGTCGGCGTGATATAGTGTGAACGCCATATTTCGGTGCAGCTCCTCTTCAAGCAAGAACGACGGCGGCAGATGTCCCCATTGTTTTTTTTCGCCGCCAATCTCAATTTTGCCATAAGTGGGATGGTCATATTCTTGCCAGGCGACGGCGCCGTCACCCAAAAGGACATACTCGACAAACTCAGCCTCGTTCTCGTCCGAGGGTTGGTCCGTGGTCTTATATAAGTTTT
>JAFNGF010000070.1 GCA_017885385.1 Planctomycetota bacterium | reverse complement strand
CACTAATGAGTGGTAAACCGGTCGGTTTGGGCCTGCTGCTGCGAGAGCACCTGTCTGAGCAGCCCAAGGTCCTGTTCTGCCCCGATCCCGACCAGGACGTTTTCGCCGATGACGAGCTGGCCAAAGTTGGTACTGCTCAGGCTCAGTGCAGCTACTACTACCGTCACGCCTCGGTAACACGCCTATTTGACGAGCGCAACGCGCCAGACCCGGCCTTGAGCCACATTGCGCTCGGCAACCTGGGCAAGAACCGCAACGGCTGGTCGGTCCGCGCCTTGGCCATAGATACCATGTTCCTGTGTCCTCCAGATTTGGCGCAGTGGAATGTGAAGCCGCGGACCCACCACAGGCAGAAATTCGCGAACATTCTCTTTTCCGATGGTCACGTCGTTTCGTGCTCCAATGCGGACGGCCGGTTCACGGTTGACGTCCGCGACCACACCCAGGTACGCAACGCGTTCAATAAGATACTCGAGGTTCTGGAACAGGCTGACAAAGAATGGAATTAACTCCCTCACCGCGTCAATACTCGCACGCCCAGGAGCTTATCAATAACCTGCCCTATACGGCTATGATAGTGCTGGGAGCGGCGGTCTTGGTTTTAAGCATCCCTGCTGCGTTATGGAGATCGGTCGCTGCGGCAGTGTACTTGATATACGGCGTAGCAGGGATTTTCTGGATAATTGTATTTTTGTGCCCTTTTTGTCGGTACTATGACACCAGGTCTTGTCCTTGTGGCTATGGCCAAATAGCAGGCAGGCTGCGCAGAAAATTGAAAATTGAAAATTTGAAATCGCAAATTCCCGACGACTGTTTCGACAAGAAGTTCAAGAAACACATACCTGTGATTGTGCCGTTGTGGTTCATCCCTATATTGGTCGGCGTCACTGCCGAAGTTCTCGCCTTTTCCATAAGCCTTTTGATCCTGCTTATTGTTTTTGCCGTCGATGCGTTTGTGCTGTTGCCGCTGCTGTCGACCAAACATAGCTGCAAGGAGTGTCCTCAGCGGGATTCATGTCCCTGGATGAAGGGCTTGTCCCGAGCCGGGCCGAGGGATTTCCACCGAGCGGCGTCTCAGAGAGCTGGCGTTTAGCCGTCGCCTGCTACTCTCCGAAGCGGCGCTTCGCTGCGATCCCCGCTGCCTGCTTTCGCAGGCACGAGTTTACCCCCGCGAAAGCGGGGGCGGGGACAGGCTCGCCCCTGCGGAAGCAGGGGGTACGGCGACAGCCGGGCACCCCGCATCAATTCCCGCCCACACAGCAGCGGTACATTGCGGGCCGCACCAGCAGACAGAGCCGCGACGAATAGAACCGCGACCGTAAGGGAGCGGGTAGGTGATTAAGGAATCAGAATATCAGGAAATCAGGATGCAGGACACCAGTAATCAGGGCATCAGGAAAAGCTAACGTGCCTTCAGTGGGATCGCCTGATATCCTGATACCCTGGTGCCCTGATAGCCGCAGCGCCGATCAAGTCGGGCGTGCAGGCGTGCGCGGAATAATGATTTGAGCATGCAGCGCTTATGTGCTAAACTTTGCGCAAAATGCGTCGCCGCCTGCGCGGGGGCAACCGTGCGGAAGCAGGGATTGTTAAGGAGAATGTTATGCTAATAGTGCACGTTTTTGCGCACATTAAGCCCGACCAGGTGGAGGCTTTCCGCTCAGCCACGCTTGAAAATGCTCGCCACAGCATCAAAGAGCCGGGCATCGCCCGCTTTGACGTAATTCAGCAGCAGGACGATCCTACCCGATTTGTGCTGGTTGAGGTTTATCGCACTACTGATGATCCTGCCAGGCACAAGGAAACACGCCATTATCAAAAATGGCGTGACGCTGTCGCCGATATGATGGCTGAACCTCGAACGAGCATCAAATACACGAATGTCTTTCCTGACGAAACGGGCTGGGATAGAAAATTCAAAGATTATCTCTGAAATCTCTGGTTTGCCACAGGGCGATCAGCCCCCCTGCTCGGGGAGAGCACAGAGAGCTCAGAGAATGTTCTTTATTATTTTGCTCTCTGTGATCTCTGTGTCCTCTGTGGCTTGGTATCCTAAAGTAAAAAATCAAAGTTGACGAATTACCGCAAGGCGGCAATCTTTTTTGACACGGATTTACACGGATTGACACTGTTAGAAAGCAAGTCGGTGTAATCTGTGAAATCTGTGGTTTTGACAGCGTTTTGATTTTTGAATTTCCAATATGAGATTCGAGTTTGCCACCGCAAGTCGCATTATTTTCTGCCAGGGCGCCAGCAGAGAAGTCGCACCTATAGCAGGGCATCTCGGCAGGCGTGCTTTTGTCGTTACAGGGCGCACCGCCGATCGGGCTAAGCCGCTGCTGGGAGAGTTGGAAAGCCAGGGTGTTGACTATGTGACGTTCAATGTGCCCGGCGAACCAACCACTACCATACTAAGAGCAGCTATAGAAAAAGCCCGTCAAGCGAGGAGCGATTTGGTTATCAGTTTTGGCGGCGGAAGCGCCATCGACAGCGGCAAAGCCATCGCAGCGATGCTGACCAACAGGGGGCAGTTGGAGGATTATCTGGAGGTCGTCGGCCTCGGCAAGCCAATCAGCCAAAAACCCGCGGCCCACATCGCTATTCCCACAACTGCAGGGACCGGCGCCGAGGTCACGCGCAACACAGTGCTCGGCGTACCTGAGCAGCGGGTCAAAGTCAGCATGCGCAGCGAATGGATGCTGCCAAGTCTCGCTGTTGTTGACCCTGAATTGACTTACTCGATGCCGCCATCTTTAACTGCGAGCACCGGGCTGGACGCGCTGACCCAGCTTATGGAAGCCTACGTTTGCAACAAAGCAAATCCTCTGACCGATGCCATTTGCCGGGATGGTCTGGAGCGAGCAGGGCGTTCTTTACGAAATGCTTACGAGGATGGCAGTAACGCCGCTGCCCGCGAAGATATGTCCCTGGCAAGTCTGTTTAGCGGATTAGCCCTGGCTAATGCGGGGCTTGGTGCTGTACATGGCTTCGCGGGTCCATTAGGTGGCATGATTTCCGCCGCCCATGGAGTTATATGTGCTCGGCTTCTGCCGTATGTTACGCAAGCCAATGTAAGAGCTTTACAGAGCCGGGCAGCACATTCGCCGGCACTGACTCGCTACGATGAAATTGCCCGCGTATTGACCGGCAAAGCTGCATCGCGGGCAGACGACGGCGTCGCGTGGCTGCAGCAGCTCTGCGCGGAGTTGAAAGTGCCGCCGCTGAGACGGTTCGGGTTAAAAGAACAAGACTTCCCCGTTGTCGTAGAAAAAGCCAAAAAGTCCAGCAGTATGAAGGGTAATCCGATCGAGCTTGCAGACGACGAACTAATGGAAATCCTGGAAAACGCCAAATAGACAAAGTCACCGCGATGAAAATAGATCTTCAGTACGGCAAAGATGTGCTCTGTTTGCAGGTTCCCCAAGCCAACATAGAACGGATTATTCGCCCGTGGCAGNNGGATGACCGGCAGAGCGATAACCAGACGCGTCTTCAGCAGGCTCTATCCGGCGAGCAGATAGAGAATTTCCGACAGGAAAGCACCGGTAAGCGGCTTTGCGTTTTGATTGACGACGGCACCCGCGATGAGCCGTTTGGTGACATATTCGGGCACCTCTTTGGCATCCTGACAGAGAGCTTGCAGGTACGATTTTTAATCTGTACCGGAACCCACGATCCCGACAGCGCGGCAAATGTCAAGATACGCGAGCAAATACAAGAAGCCGCGCGCCAGGCGGGCATCAAAGATTTCCAGATTAACGCCCACGACTATCGCCGCGATAGATTCATAAATGCCGGAACGACATCACGCGGCACCGAAATTGTCTTTAATGCTCTGGCTGATCAGGCGGACGTTTTTCTTGTGCTCTCGGATGTTAAGGTGCACTATTTTGCGGGCTATTCCAATCCGATAAAGAACTTTGTCCCCGGGATATGCGCTTACCGGACGACCGAGCAAAATCACAGTCTGGCGCTTGATGATAGGTCCACGTTTGGCGTCCACCCATGGCACAAAGATAACAGCAGAAGAAATAATCCGCTTGCCCAGGATCAGCTTGAAGGGATGCGACTGATTGTAAAGGACCGACCGGTCTACGCACTGGCCACTATCAGCAACGCCAAGAAAATAAGCTGGGCGCGGTTTGGGCCGGTCGAAACGGTCGGTAGCGAAGCTTTCAGTGTGGTCGATTGCAGAAACACTTATACCGTTGAGCCCATCAGCAGGCTTATTGTTTCGCCTGGCGGACTGCCCAACGACATCGACCTTTACATCGCTCAAAGAGCGCTTGAGCTAACAAAAAGTGCGATCGTCGATGGCGGCGAAATACTGTTTTTGGCCGCCTGTCCCGATGGCATTGGCGAAAAGCAGACGATGGAAAACTTCTACTATCGTTTGACCTGTCCGATTGACGAGGTGCTTAGGTCAATTGAAAGCCGGTACAAGCTCTACAGCCATAAGCCGTACAAATTCGCCCAAATGATAAAACGGCTGCGGCGAATCTGGATGTATTCACAGATACCTGACAACCTCGTTGAAGCAGCGCATTTATATCCGACACATCAGCCGCAAGCTGTTGTGGACAATTGGCTCACGGAACAGCCCGACGCCAAAGTCATTATCGTGGATGGCGCCAACAAGATTGCTCTATATGCGAAGGACCAGCCCGCCGCGCAGATTTAACCGCCGAGAGCGCTGAGAGCACAGCGGTAACAGCCGTCGTTCGTCTCCCGTCGCTCGGGTCACGG
>JAFNGF010000069.1 GCA_017885385.1 Planctomycetota bacterium | reverse complement strand
CCTTCTGAATAGGCAAAGTGGGCCGCCGTTTTTTTCTTAGCTGCCTTTTGCGATAAGTTCGGGCCCGACATCAGGTTATACTGGAAGCGGTTTGTCCCGCTTTGCCTTGTGGTCGCAACGGTGGTGGGGCTGGTTGTCATCGAAGACTTTGGCACAGCGGCATTTATGGCAATTGTGGCTTTTCTTATCTTGGCCGGCGCCGGCGCAAAATGGTGGCACCTTTTGACTCCAGTACCGTTCGGCATGGCGGGCTTTTTTGTACTGTTGATTAGTTCGCCCAGCCGGATGCAGCGAATTGCTGCTTTTCTGAGGCCTGAGCAGTGGGAGGATTCCGCAGGTTATCAGGCGAACCAATCATTGGTTGCGCTGGGTTCCGGCTGGCTGTGGGGGAAGGGATTGGGTGAAGGAATCTGCAAGTACGGCCATTTGCCGGAAGATACTACGGATTTTGTATTTGCGATTATCGGCGAAGAGCTTGGCTTCGTGGGCGCGGCAGCCGTTATCGGATTATTCATTGCGTTTGTTGCTCTGGGCATTATGGTCGTTTTGCGCAGCCGGGATCGGTTCGGCCAACTCTTAGCTGGCGGTATCGTTTTGACGATCGCGCTTCAGGCGGTGCTTAACATCGGAGTAGTAACGGTTGTGCTGCCGACAAAAGGCATACCACTTCCGTTTGTAAGTGCTGGCGGAACAAGTATGTTACTCTCAGCCGCTGCGGTTGGAGTGTTGCTAAATATTGCCAAACAAGCGGCTCAGAAATCAGCCGAATCGCAAGACAAACTAAGCCAGTGATTGCCTTTTGCGGTGCTGCTCGCTGTCACTTTGTAAGGAGATCGGCTCGTGTTCAAGTTACACTTTCTGCCCAAGCGCTTTTTGCTCCTGGCATTTTCTGTCATAGCGGTTTTGACCTCTTTGGCCTTGGGCCAAAACGCGGCAGCAGGCGCGTCGTCAGCAGAAGGTGTATTTAGTGTTTATGATTATGGAGCGGCGGGTGACGGCAAGAAATTGGATACGGCAGCCATCCAATCTGCAATTGACGCCCGTGCAAAAGCGGGCGGCGGAAAAGTTTGCCTGCACAATGGAACGTTTCTATCCGGCACGATCTATCTCAAAAGCAGCGTTAGCCTGTGCATTGAAGCCGGCGCTACACTGTTAGGCAGCAAAAGTCTTGACGATTACACCGGCGACAGCATCATCTACGCAGAGGGTGCAGCAAATATTGCTGTTCTTGGCCGGGGCGTAATTGATGGTCAGGGCGCAACGTTTGAAGTAGCTAAAAAACGCCCGTTTCTCATACGCTTCGAGCGATGCGAAAACGTCGCAGTGAAAGACATAGCCCTTCGAGATTCTTCGGCCTGGGCACAGTTGTATCGGGCTTGCGAAAGCGTAAATATCGATGGTATCAGCGTAGACAGCAGGGTTAACAGGAACAATGACGGCCTGAATATTGATAACTGCCGGAAAGTCTGCGTATCCAATTGCCGCATCAGCAGCGGTGACGATGCTCTGGTGCTAAAAAGTATAGGCGGGACCGGCTGCGAAAATATTACGGTAGCCAGCTGCGTGCTCAGCACCAGTTGCAATGCCCTGAAGATGGGTACTGAATCCAGCGGCGGATTCAAGAATATCACCATCAGTAACTGTACGGTTTATGACACTCGGTTAGCCGGGCTTGCTCTGGAAATAGTCGATGGCGGAACGCTGGAGCGGGTCAACGTATCAAATATCGTTATGGAAAATGTTGGCGCTGCGATATTTATCCGTTTGGGCAATCGTGCTCGCAGTTACGAGGGCGAAAAGCCCGGCATGGGTTCGATAAAGGGCATTATGATTAACAACATCCAGGCGGCTGCCGTGGGCAGCACCGGATGTTCAATCACCGGCCTGCCGAATTTCCCGGTTGAAAATGTGACGCTGAGCAATATCCGGATTAGGTTCAAAGGCGGCGGCGCCAGAGAAGATGCGCTGCGGCAAATCGCGGACAAAGAAAAAGATTATCCGGAGTACAGTATGTTCGGCACTCTGCCGGCATACGGGTTTTACTGCCGGCACGCACGAGGCTTGAGATTTCAGCATTTGGATTTGGGATTTGAGCGGGACGACCACCGACCCGCTTTGGTCTTTGAGGACGTGAACGATTTGGATATTTTCGATTTCGACGCCCGGAGCACCGCGTCAGCAGAAGCGCTGATATGGCTTAGGCAGGTAAATGGCGCCTTTATTCACGGCTGCCGTCCTTCGCACAAACTGGGCACTTTTTTGCGCGTTGACTCGGAACTTTCCGACAACATTACTTTAATGAACAACGATTTGAGCAATGTAAAACGTCTTTTTGAGGGGGGCGAAGGCGTCAAAGACCTCGCTATCTACGTCGGCGCCAACCGAACCCGATGAGTACGGCAGATTGTTAGGGCGGCGATTAGAAGCAACCTGGCAGGGAGGCTATCTGGTGAACGCACATAGTTTTTTCTTTGCCGGCGGCGGGACAGGGGGACATATTTACCCTGCGGTCGCAGTGGCAGAGAAAATAGCTGCACTGGCCCCGGCAGCCAAGATACATTTCTTCTGCAGCACCCGCAGCATCGACGCACAGATACTCCAGAGGGCCGGATTTGAATATACTATACTGCCGGCAAAGGGTTTTTCGCTCCGCCCGGGCAGATTGGTCCAGTTTTGCATTTGGTTTTCAAAAAGTTACAGGCTCGCAAAAAAGGTAATCGCGGCAAGTGACAACTCTATAGTTGTCGGCGTGGGCGGCTTTGTCGCGGCGCCGGTCTGTCGAGCAGCACACAAGCTGAACGTGTCTGTTGCGCTTCTGAATGTGGATATTGTGCCGGGCAGGGCAAACAAAATGATTGCGCGTTGGGCAGATGAAATTTTTGTGCAGTTTGCCGACACGCAGCAGTATTTTGCCAGAAGCAACGCGAAAATCCACCTCGTTGGCTGCCCCCTGCGAAGCGGCTTTGAGAATCCGCAGCCAGAGCAGGCGATAAAACAGATAGGTCTTGACCAGAATAAAAAGACTTTGCTTATAACCGGCGCATCGAGCGGGTCGGAGAATATCAACGAGGCGGTCTGCTCGCTGCTGGAAAAGCTGGATACTTTCGCCCACGACTGGCAGATTGTTCATCTGGCGGGACAGGCCAATTTCGATAAAGTCAGCAAGATGTACGGCAGCAGAAAAATCGCCCACAAAGTCCTGGGATATTTCGATGATATGCCGAACTTATTGGCTGTTGCAGACCTGGTGGTGGGCAGAAGCGGGGCGGTCAGCGTGGCAGAGTATGCCGCGGCAGGGGTGCCGAGCATCTGTATGCCTTATCCCTACCACAGGGACAAGCATCAGTACTTAAATGCCGGCAAACTTGTTGAGGCCGGAGCAGCAGTAATAGTTGATGACTTAGCGGAGCGCCAAGAACGAGCCAACCGGCTGTGGGCGGAATTGCAGAAGTTGATGAAGGATGGGAAAAAACGCCGGCAGATGGCCGAGGCTTGCAAGACGGTTGCGCGGCTGGATGCCAGTTCAAAAATCGCCGAGAGGCTGATAAAATTGTAAATTTACAATTGACAATTTTCAGTTTACAATTGAAAAATGTATCCCAAGATCTATTGGAGGAAATTGGGCTGCACGGGCTGTGAGCGCCCTTGAAAATGCAGTTAAAACTCGCTCGTTACTACTTGCAACTGAAGGAGCCAAGTATGAGTATGCTGGTGAACACCCGCCGTGATTTCCTTAAACGATCTATATCCGTCGGCGCCGCTGCTTTGGTGAGCCGACCGTTAGGCAAAACGCTGCTGTTAGCAGCTGAGAGGCCCGGCTCGAAAATGAGGTTCGGGCTTGTTACTTATCAGTGGGGCCGAGACTGGGACCTGCCCACGTTGATTGCCAACTGCGAAAAGACAAAAGTGCTCGGCGTTGAGCTGCGGACAGAGCATGCGCATAAGGTCGAAGCCAATCTTAGCGACGCGCAAAGGCGTGAGGTGAAAAAACGTTTTGCCGATAGCTCCGTTACACTGGTGGGCTTGGGAACCAATTTTGCGTTTCACCACGCCGACCCGGCAAAACTTAAGGCGGATATCGAAGGAGCAAAGCAGTATATCAAGCTCAGCCACGACGTGGGCGGCCTGGGCGTAAAGGTTAAGCCGAACGACCTGCCCACCGGCGTGCCGAAGGAAAAGACTATAGAGCAAATCGGCAAGTCCCTTAATGAGCTGGGGCGTTTCGGCGCCGAATACGGTCAGCCGATTCGGCTGGAGGTTCACGGAAGCTGCTCGCCGCTGCCGATCATAAAGGCCATTATGGACGTGGCGGAGCATCCGAACGTCGGCGTGTGCTGGAACTGCAATTCGCAGGACCTCGAAGGCCAGGGACTGGAGCACAATTTCAATCTAGTCAGGGACCGGTTCAGCGATACCGCCCATGTTCGCGAGCTTAATGTCAGCGATTATCCTTACCAGGAGCTGATGAACCTATTTGTGGCGATAAACTATACCGGCTGGATTCTTCTTGAAGCTCGTACCGATCCAGCCGACCGCGTCAAAGCGCTGATCGAGCAGCGCGAGTTTTTCGAGCAGATGGTCAGCAAGGCGCAGGGCGCGGCTTCCAGCCGGCCCGGAGCGGGCGGCGCCGGCGTAAAAATCACCGAGCTGCCGGATAAGGTCAAGGTTGAAATTAACGGGCAGTTTTTTACCGAATACAACTTCAAGGATGTGCCGTTGCCATATTTTTATCCGGTGATTGGACCGACGGGCGTCAACATTACCCGGCATTGGCCGATGAAAGAAGCTCAAGATGAGCCCCGCGACCATCCTCATCATCGTTCGCTGTGGTTTACGCACGGAGCCGTGAACGGCGTGGATTTTTGGACTGGGGGAGCACAGGCAGGCAAAATCGTACACGATAAGCTCGTTAAGGTTTCATCCGGCCGCGATGTGGGTATTGTTCAGTCGCAGAATAAGTGGGTGGCGTCGGGCGGCAAAGTCATCTGCACCGACACCCGTACCTACAGATTTTACCAGAGACCCGATTGCCAAATGATGGATTTTGAGGTCACTATTCACACCTCTGATGGCGACGTGACTTTTGGCGATACCAAGGAAGGCTCAATGGCGATTCGCTTGGCCCCGACTCTGCAAGTGGAAGGCAAAGTTGCCAAGGGACATATTGTCAACAGTGAAGGTCAGCGCGATGGGGATGCTTGGGGCAAACGTGCGGCCTGGTGCGATTACTATGGCCCATTGGATGGCCAGGCGGTGGGCGTGGCAATTTTTGATCATCCACAAAATCCCAGGCATCCCACTTGGTGGCACGTGCGTACTTACGGACTTTTTGCCGCCAATCCGTTCGGCGTGCACGATTTTGAAAAAAAGCCCGATGGGACCGGCAACCTGACTGTCAAAGCCGGTGATAGCGTGACTTTCCGCTATCGATTCTATTTTCACAAAGGCGACTGTGAGCAGGCAAAAGTGGCAGAGCTCTACCACGAATACGCGAAAACAAGATATTAGCGGTGCAGAATCAGTCCAAGGTATCTTGGGCTTAGTTGTGCAGCATCTAAAGGAAAGGAATTATCATGAGTAAGTTAACTCGTCGAGATTTCTTGAGAGGTTCAATGGCTGCGGGTGTTGCTATGACGTTGGCGGCGCCCGGTTCTCGTGTACTTGGTGCGAACAATGACATTCGTATAGCCATAGTCGGAGTTGGAGGCCAGGGCAGCGGCCATATCGGGTATTTCAATGAGAAGCAGGGCGTGCGGGTGGTTGCCCTTTGCGATGCAGACCAGAATCATTTGCAAAGCCAGGCAAAGAACTTCGAAAAGAAGTATAACCAGAAAGTCGACCAGTATGTAGATGTTCGCAAGCTGCTTGAAGATAAGAACATTGACGCGATCACCTCCGCCACTCCCAACTTCTGGCATGCGCTTGTAACAGTCTGGGCGTGCCAGGCGGGCAAGGACGTTTACATCGAAAAGCCGGTCTCGCACAACATCTGGGAAGGGCGAAAAGCAGTTGAGGCCGCCCGCAAGTATAACCGGATTGTGCAAACCGGCATGCAGAAGCGCTCGTCCGAGGCCCATCCGGCCGCGTATGAGTGGCTCCGTCAGGGGAACCTCGGCGCTATCAAGTGGGTCCGCTCTCTGTGTTATAAGGCGCGTTACGAAGGCACCAATGGGTTTGTGGAGGGGACCAACGGACCGAATCCGGTGCCGGCGGGCGTGGACTACAACCTGTGGTGTGGGCCGGCCGATATGGAACCGCTGCGACGAAAGGACCTCCACTACCATTGGCATTGGGTCTGGAACACCGGCAACGGTGACCTCGGTAACCAGGGCATTCACGAGATGGACCTTGGCCGTTGGGCGCTGGGTGATCCGAAACTGGCGCCGCGAGTGATGAGCTTCGGCGGCAGATTCAGAGTCAACGATGCCGGCGAGACGGCCAACACACAGATCGTGTTCCTCGATTACAAGCCAGCCCCGCTGATCTTCGAGGTCCGTGGTCTGGCGCGGAAAAAGGGCGACAAGGCGATGGACGTCTGGCGTCGTACCGGCACCAATATCGGAGTCGTCGTGCAATGCGAAAACGGCTATTGGGCCGCAGGTGACGGCGGCGGCTATGTCTGGGAAAACAACGGCAAGAGAACCGACAAGCAGTTTGCTGGCGGCGGCGGCGAGAGACACCATCAGAACTTCATTGACGCCGTACGCAGTCGCAAGGTCAGCGATCTCAACGCGGACATTGAGAAGGGGCACTTCTCCAGCGCACTGTGCCACATGGGCAATATCTCCTACCGGCTGGGCAAGAAGATGTCGGTCAGCGAGGCCAGGAGCACCATCGACAACGAGTACCTGATGGACTCGTTCGACAGGATGATCGAGCATCTCAAGGTTAACGAGGTCGACCTGGAGAAAGAGCTGATCACTATGGGCCCCATGCTGACGATGGACCCGGAGCAGGAGAAATTCGTCGGCGAATGTAGCGACTGGGCGAACATGTATCTGAAGCGCAACTACCGCGAACCCTTTGTTGTCCCGGACAAAGTATNNGCCGGCCGGTTGGGTTATCACGGCATCGAAATCGCCCCCTTCACTCTGTCGGCGTCGGCGAAAGATGTCACTACCCGGCGGCGGAAAGAAGTCCGACAAATCGTCGCCGACCACGGGCTGGAGATTGTCGGTTTGCACTGGCTTTTTGTCGGGCCGACAGGCCTGCATATCACCACGCCCGATGAGGCGGCCTGGCGTAAAACCAGAGATTATTTATCCTGCCTGGTAGATCTATGCAGCGACCTGGGCGGCAAAGTTATGGTAATTGGCTCGCCAAAGCAGCGGGGCATCCTGCCGGGACAAACCTTCGAGGGTGCTTGGAAAAGGGCGGTCGAATTATTTTCCGCCGTTCTGGAGAAGGCAGCCAAGCGGGGTGTGACTTTATGTATTGAGCCGTTGTCGCCCACGGAGACCGATTTTATTAACACGGTCGCAGAAGGCATCAAGATGGTCCGGCAAATCAATCACCCTAACTTTAAGCTCCATCTCGATGTCAAGGCGATGTGCTCGGAAGGCAAGCCCGTGCCCGATATCATCCGTTCGGTCAAGGCTGAAGATATCGGCCATTTCCATGTAAACAACCCAAATCTTTATGGCCCCGGCATGGGCGAGGTGGACTATGGCCCCATCGCGGAAGCGATAAGGGACATAGCTTATGACAGGTGGCTTTCGGTAGAGGTCTTCAAATACGACCCGGATCCTGAAACTATTGCTCGCAAGAGTATCGAGTGTCTACGGTCGTATTTTTAGATATCGACAACTCGCCAGGTTGGCGGCATAAGTTCCGGAATCTGCCATCTGCTGCCACAGCGGTGACACCTGTCCATATCCGGCCGCCGCAGCTTCCCGCAATTAACACAAGTTACCAACGTCTCTTTCGGCCGGGTCAACTTGTAAGTGATGTAACCAACCAGGCCGAAGGCCAGCGTTGCGAGTAGCCAAACCCGCCTTGCCCTTTGGGACAAGCCGACAATCTCTGCATCCCTTGTAACTCGCCAGCTCAGCAAACCCGCCAACAACAGCGCAGGCAGCATGAAGAGCAGCGCAGCCAAGAACCGCAAGATGATATTTACCTGCCTATCTTGCTGCAGGGCCACAAAGGAATTAGGCATGAAGAATATGGCCCGATGCGTTGAGCCTGCCTCGAAGCTGTAGGCCGCGAAGAAGGACGCGAGAGTCAAAGCGGGCGGATGGAGACTCTCCAACAGATATTTCGTGATGGTCAAAGTCGGCCCCCAGGGCACTTCAAAAAGAGTTGCGTTCGCGGAGTCAATCTGTTGTATCTTACGTTCCGTCCCCCAGACATGGGCCTCATAGGGCAGCGCCTTCGTGTGAGCCTTCCTGACCTCATTACCCTGGTTGTCGAGAACGGTAAGGGTCATCGAGGTGCCCTGACGCGACAGGCTCCCCACGACCATGCCGTCGTACTTTGCTTCGGAGCTAGTAGCGACGAGATCGACATCATAACCCGGTAGATCCTTTGGTCTTTGTGATCCCCACCCAAAGAGCGTTCGCGGACGGGCCAAGTGGCCTACGGGTCCAACCAGTTTGAGGGTTTCTCGATCAAGCAAGTGAATCGATCCTAATTCATCCACCACCGCCCCATAGGATGTGAATGGATTGTATCTGATTGTCGGCATGCGGTAATACCCTTCGGTTCCGTATGGGGCTTCTTTGTACGGAGGGTGCCAGTTAACGCCACATGTCTCTGACTTGACCGTAGAACCGATGATATCAACAGGTTCGTATGCCGGAGTCTCCACTTCAGGCCCCTTTCGGATGCTCCCATTTCTGAAGTTGATCGAAAAAAAGCGTCTGAGTCGTCTATCGTAGAGTTCGGGCCAGTGGAGGTCTCCGGGCCAAACCACAGGAGAAATGAACCGGCCAAGATGCGCGCCGGGCGTTTCGGAGACACCTTCGGGACCGGCATAGAGCTTCTTCTCCCTATCGAGGTAGACAAATTGTCCTTTTGCTTGGTCAAAATACAAGCATGTGGGCCATCGCCAATCACAGTAGACTTGCACGTGACGTGCGTCATGAGTTGTAGGGTAGAAATAGTCCATGATTCCCAAGTGGGCAAAAAACCAATCGACTACCGCAATTCGGCCAAAATACGTTACAGACCTGTACGGGTGACCCACGGCAACAGACTGCTCCGCCACGCCTGGAGCGTTCTCGATCTCCGGGGGCAGTAGACCAGAGGGTCTGATCTCGACATTGTCTGGCGGCATGTTTGTCACGAATGCCACCTCGCACAGGTAACGGCCCCAGTAAAGTGGGACCGCAAGCAAGACAAGAACCACGAATCCCGTGGCGAGGGTCGTCACAGGACGACCGGTGGCAGGTATCATCCAGCGCAACAAAGAAGCTGCAATGAATGGCACAAGGATACCAAGGAAGGGCCGCCCCAAGCCCTTGATTACGATTAGAAGGAGAATAGTCGGGACCAACAACAGTACGGCCAGCGCTAACGTGAATGACCTGGCCTTCGCCCCTGTGTGCAGACCGAGACAATAGCATGCGAACGCCGTGAGGAACGCGCCAACGCACAGGTCGACGAACCCGCCCCGAAAGAGCGGAATCGGCGCCAATAGAAGCTGCCAAACGATAGCCCCGGTGATTGCCAAAGGGCCCAAAACCGTCAGGATTATAAGGGTGCCGGTGACAACATGAGCAGCCAGAATCTGGCCACGCCTAACCGGTAGAACCAGCAACAGTGCCGA
Source organism: Planctomycetota bacterium (assembly GCA_017885385.1). Taxonomy (GTDB): domain Bacteria; phylum Planctomycetota; class Phycisphaerae; order Sedimentisphaerales; family Anaerobacaceae; genus JAFNGF01. The sequence continues at coordinate 2,911 of JAFNGF010000069.1, read as the reverse complement.
AATCCCTTTCGTTCGATCACTGTGACTCTGTATCGTGCCCAGCACACAGAAGCCAATACCTACGTAAACAGGGACCCAGATGAGGTGAGTAATCTTGTTGAACGGCATGTATAGGGGCTCGTCGCTGAAGACAAGCAGAAGAGTAATGAGAATCAGGGTTGCTGAGCCGATGAGCGCGATCCCGAAGTACACTGCGTCATCAACGATCAGCCTCTTGATGAGGATAAAAAGTGCCCGCATTGTTGGTCCCTTTCTACTCAGTCACCCACGAACTTGATCTGGTACACTGTATGAATATATCCTCCAGGCTCATTGGCATTTCAGCCCAAGTTGAAGGCTTGAATGTTTCCAGCATTGCCTGTTTTTGCTGATTCCAGTTCGCAACGGTGATCACCATTTCCCGGCCTTGAATTTGCTGATTTATTATCTCAGTCAGGTGCAGGTCCTCCGGTGCGGATTCAGGGAAAATCAGGCGGAATTTTTTGATCCGGTTCTTAAGTTCCTCCAGTGCACAATCCACCACAAGCTTACCGCCGGCCAAAATGCCTATACGGTCGGCGACTCGCTCGACGTCGCTCAGGATATGCGAGCTAAATAGTATTGTTCTGCCTTGCTGCTGGATTAGATCAATAGCCAGCTCAAGAAACTGCCGGCGGGCGACGGTATCCATTCCCAGCGTGGGGTCGTCAAGAATCAGTAGCTCTGGGTCTACCGCCAGAGCCAGTGACAGGTTCAATTGCGCTCGCATACCGATTGAAAGCTGGCTTATCCTGCGGTCCATCGGCAGATGGAACATCTCTATCAGATGGGCAAAAAACTCGCTGTTCCACTGTAGCGAAAGGTCCTTACACAGTTTGACGAGTCGCCCGACTTTGTAGTTCTGGATGAGGTTATGGCCTTCAGCTACGTAGCCGATTCGGCCTTTGACCTTTGCCGAAAGACTGGATGATTCAGTGCCCAGCAGAAAAGCCCAGCCGCGAGTTGACGGCTCAAGGCCAAAAAGAATCCGGATCATCGTGGTCTTACCCGCCGCATTTCGGCCCAATAGGCCGTATATGCAGCCTCGCGGCACTTTCAGATTGATGCCGTCCAAAACACACCGGCCATCGAAGTACTTGGCCAGATTTTCGACCTCGATAACGTTTTCATCCATTTTACTTTTCCTTCTTCGGCGGCAGATTGAATTTCTCAACCGCGCTATCGAACAATTCCAGCAGGGTTTGCCTGTCGATTTGCATGTGAAAAGCCTCTATCGCGATTCGCTCAAGCTCCTCAGAGACGATTTTCCTTCTGACGGACCTGCTCAAATTGCTATCCAAGCTCGCGACAAAAGCGCCGGTGCCAGGCTTGGTGACAATGATGCCTTCCTGCTCGAGCTGGCGATAGGCCTTGGCTATCGTGTTAGGATTTATTGCCAGTTGCCTGGCTAATTGCCTGACCGTAGGCAGCTTTTCATCGATGGTGAGCCTGCCCAGCGCAATATCACGTTTAACCTGGTGCATTATCTGCTGATAAACGGGCCTGTCTGAAGCGTTGTCTATTCGAAATTGCATAAATCCATCCAATTACTTGTACTATTTCAACTATTACAAGTATAACGTCATGTGCCCTTCTGTCAAGGGGCATAAAAGAAGATTTTTGAAGAAATTTTATGCGATGTTGGTCGTGCATTTTTTGTGCCGCAAATTCGGGGTGGAATGAGCTTTTCCTTACCCAAGTGCACGTTAGAAGTTGACCGATGTGCAGGTTTCCATTATGCTGTTGGCTGCGTGGAGTTTGCCCGAAGTAAAGATATGATATAAGAAGGTGCAAAGATGAGCGAGAGATTCAAATCGCGCAAGAGCTGGCAAGAAAAGTTAGAAAACCCGCCGGCGGGGCTGCCAAAAGTAGTTAAAGTGCCGGTCAAATGGCAGAAGACAATGGGCGGCGAAAATATCCTGGTGCCGACGCCACTCCTTGTTGACGAGCTAATAAGGAAGGTGACTACAAGAAGGCTCATTACTGTTGGTCAAATCAGAGAGAGACTGGCCCAAAAATATGGGGCAGATTCAACATGCCCGCTGACCGTCGGCATCTTTCTGCGGATCATCTCCGAGGCGGCTGAGGAAGACCGCCGCAAGGGCAAGAAACAGATAACGCCCTACTGGCGGGTGGTCAAAGACGATGGCGGCCTTAACCCGAAATATCCCGGCGGCGTGGAGTCTCAGGCGGCACACCTGGAGGCAGAAGGGCATAAAATCGTTCCCGCCAAGGGCAAAAAACCGCCAAAGGTGCAAGATTTCGAGAAGGCCTTGGTCTAAAGAGCAAGCCCACTATCTTACGTCTGCACTTTTACCGCCCGGATTAAAGAACTCGTGTATTCATCGTGATGAACAAGGGTTATCTCGGAAAAGCCGGCCTCGGTCAGGTCTTGGCGGAACTCATCAAAGGTGTATGTGCCGCCCGCTTCGGTTCCGACCAGCATATTGACGGCAAATAGCGCTCCAGCTACAGGCTCAGTGCGGGATTCATCCATCACCACATCGCGTATAACCAGAACGCCGTTTCTCGGCAGGGCGGCATAAATCTTGGCAAAAAGGGCACGGTTCTGCTGACGGGAGTTCTGATGGGCAACGCCACTCAGCCAGGCAAAATCCGCCCCGGCGGGTAAGTCATCAACGTAGAAGTCACCTGCGACCAGGCTCACCCGGTCACTTAGTCCGGCATCGGCGATATGCTGCCTGGCCAGTGGTATTACATCCGGCAGGTCGAAAAGGGTCGCTCTGGCCTTGGGGGCCGCACGCAGAAATGCAATTGTCCACGTGCCAGGTCCCCCTCCAATATCGAGCAAGTGCCTGAAAGTCAGTGGTTCCAGACAGTCAATGACCTGGCAAACGAGGGGGGCGGAAAAATTGTCCATCGCGCCGATAAA
>JAFNGF010000068.1 GCA_017885385.1 Planctomycetota bacterium | reverse complement strand
GCTTCGCAGGCCGCGCAAAATTACGTCCGCCTTCTTCTTTGCGGCGTATTCGACAGTCAGGCCGTCGAAACTTTCCACCGAGACGCCCTTCATTCGTCTTTGGCGGATAATTTCTTCTATCATCTGCACGCGTTCTTCGGGCGTAAAGAGCTGGTTTTTGACCGGACTTCGTCCGACCGCGATGACAAGCTCATCAAAGAGTTTTATCGCCCGGCTGATGACGTCCAGATGCCCGTTTGTAATCGGGTCAAAAGACCCCGGAAATATCGCCCTGACGAATTTTTTAGCCATTTGCAATCCTTTTATTGATATAACAACTGCGAAGCGTTAATATTATATCGCAGGTGTTCGCAAGGTCAAATAATCTCAGGATGTGAAATGGAAACCCGCACAATAAAACTTACGGAATCCGCCGTTAAATATGGCAATATCAATCTTTCCTGCTGCCGCGAGGATTTTTTCCCGCCCGATGTCTTCGGCGGGCCGAACAAAAAAGCCGGTCTGGGCAATCCGATTACCCTGAAGGTCGAAGGCCTGCCCGACGAAATAAAAACCGACATTCCCACCGACACAAAAACTTGCAAACCCCGCTGGATTTTCAGAGAAAGAGGTTGGGTTAAAAGGTTTGTTAATTTACATAATCTGAGACAAGATAGCAATATTATAATCACTCGACTTGATAAAAGGACGTTTGAACTTTCCGCTAATGGAAATGGAGATATAGTCAAAAAAGGAAAGACCGAACATCTTTCGAAAAAACTCCTTGATATCAACTATACAAAAACTTGTGATTGCAAGGGCAATAACATTAATTGTCTATCACCAAAGGAATGGCTTAAATGTCAGCTTGGTGTTTGGCAGTTCAACTATGAGGGTAGAGATATCAGAGATAAAAATGTCCACCCTGCAACCTTTCCGATTTCATTAGCTCGTAAAGTAATTGAGCTGTTCACGCATAAAGGAGAGCTTGTTCTTGATCCTTTCGTCGGCAGCGGCACAACACTTGTTAGTGCACAAGATTGCGGCAGAAATGCCGTTGGCTTTGATCTTCAAAAGGCATATATAAAAGCGACAGAATCTCGTCTTACAAAAAACACGCAGCTTTTCGCTCGCTCGGAACAAATTGCTATCTGCGATGATGCTGTCAATATTCCTAAATATCTTAATTCTGAGTCTGTCAGCCTAATCTTTACATCACCGCCATATGCCAATCTTTTGAATAGAAAGCGAAAGAACAAGTCTCGCCGAAATAGAAACAATGAGCAATTGGGGAAAATCGAGCAATATTCTCAAGACCCACGCGACCTGGGGACAATGGAGCTTGATGACTATACAAAAGCTATGGGAGATATTTTTGAAAAGTTGCTGCCGGTTTTACGACCGAAGGCTCACTGTGTTATCAATGTCCCTGATATGTGGTGGGAAAACAAGAGAATAACCATTCATGTATCACTTATTGAGGAATTGCGAAAGAGAGGGTATGAGTTGCGCAATATAGTCATTTGGGACAGAACGAACATAGTGAATCAGATTGGAATATTCGGCTGGCCGAGCAATTATATCACGATGGGAGTTACTTTTGAATATTTGCTAGATTTTTGGAGGTCTTCGGTCTGATGTCAGATATTAAAAAAGAAATCTCGAGGCTGATGGCCTCCGTAAGAAACAAAAGATTGCCATCTTCCGATATAATTGTTGAGGAAACGTTTAGAAAATTGGGGTTCCTTCCAGGGGTAGTGAAGCCTGAAACCGTGCAAAAGAATTTCAATAATATGCTGAAAGAAGTCTGGCTTGAAACATTGCATGTCTTGGAAAACTATGAGGAAAGAGTTTATCCATTCAATATAATGGATGGATTAATTGAACTAAAAAAAGATATTATCGAAGAATCCCAAAAAGTTGCTCAAAATGAGGGATATCCACAGAGCATTAGGTTTTTTTTCTCTTCTCTTTACCCGTACCTTCGGGAAGTCTTTCTCAGCATCGCTCAAAGCAGGAAAACGCGGGGAGGAAGAGACTTTGAATTACAGTTTGGAAAGCTTCTCGAACTAATGAATGTGCCGTACCAGAAGATTAAAAGGGCATATCGAGTTGATTTTATGATGCCAAGTGATAATTTGTTTAAACAGAATCCCACCGCTGCAGCAATAGCGTCTGCGAAAAGAACTCTTAGGGAAAGATGGAGAGAGGTTGTTGAAGAGCTTCAAGCGATGCGGTCTCCCAACATCTTTCTTGTGACTGCTGATGAAGATGTTAGTGCAGGCCATATTAAGGCAATATGTGGCGATTATCGGATTCACCTTGTAGTATGGGATGAGATTAAACAGAAATTTACAAATGAACCATTGGTGCTTGGATACACACAATGGGCAAATGAGCGACTCCCCATTTTACGTCAGTTTTGGTAAAAATACTTATTCTTTCAGCCACTTATCGAGCCAGGCGAGCACGGTTTCGTGCCAGAGGATGGAATTTGCGGGCTTCTGCACCCAGTGGGTCTCGTCAGGAAAGTATAACAATTTGCTGGGAATGCCCAACCGCTGTAAGGCGTTAAAAGTAGCCAGGCCCTGCGTTTCAGGCACGCGAAAATCCAGGCCGCCGTGAATAACCAGCATCGGCGCCTTCCAGCTCTTCACGAAGTTTGCCGGGTTGTGCTTTTCGTAGCTATCAGGGTTCTGCCAGGGCGTGCCGATGTGGTCCCATTCTGGAAACCACAATTCATCGGTATCGAAATATGCGAACCGCTCGTCAAGATTGCCGTCGTGATTGACCAGGCATCGAAATCGCTTCGGCCAGTTGCCTGCAATCCAGTTAATCATATAGCCGCCAAACGATGCTCCAAGGGCGGCGACTTTATCGCCGTCCATCCACGGGTATCGCGCGATCGCCGCCGCGAGACCTTTCTGCAGGTCTTCCAGAGGCTTTCCGCCCCAGTCGCCGCGGATAGAATCGCAAAAGGCCTGTCCATAGCCGGTTGAGCCGTGGAAATCGACCATCGCCACAGCGTAGCCTGCTCCGGCGTAAACCTGCGGGTTCCAGCGATAATGAAACGTGTTGCCAAACGAGCCTTGCGGGCCGCCGTGAATCAAAAAGACAATCGGATATTTTCTATCCGGAATAAAATCCGCCGGCTCGACTACATAGCACCAGACCGTCTCGTCGTTCCATCCTTTGAATGTAAACTGCTCGTATTCGCCCATCCTCACTGTCGCAAGTTTCTCTGCGTTTATTTCTGTAATTTTGCGGACATCGCTGCCGTCGGGCTTCACCGAATAGAATTCCGCCGGCGACTGAAGGTCATCCAAGCTATACAAAATCCTGTCACCCGCCGCGCCCGGCGAACGGACGCTGCCGGCCTTGACAACGGTGCGGACTTTGCCCGTTCCCATATCTATTGCGAACAGGGACTGCTGCCCGATATTATCCGCTACAGCGAAAATGGTTTTGCCGTCCGCAGCCCAGCAGAATGACGACGGGCTTCGGTCCCAATCCTCTGTCAAAACACGTCCCTTATTTACCGCGGAGCACGCGGAGTTTTTAATTATATCTTTATTCTCGGCGGTCTTTGCGTTCTCAGCGGTTAATGTTTTAGCCTCCAGCCAGGGTCGCAGGACTATTCGGAAGCGGTCGGACTCGTAGCCTGGGCGGGACATCGCCAGATAGGCCAGCATTTTGCCATCGGGCGAAAAAACCGGCTGCGTGTCCCACGCCTGGTTCTGCTCGGTCAGACATTTGGGCGGCTGCGAGCCATCCGCCGGCGCCCAGTAGAGGTCGAAGTTGGTTGACCAGGGTTCTTCCCGCCCGACGTCGCGGGCGGTGAAGACGACGCCGGTCGAATCGGGCGTAAATGTTATTTCCTCCGGCCCGCCGAACGGCCGCGAAGGCGTGTCGGCGTCAAGACCGCGCATAATGTCTACCGCCTCGCCGCCCGCAACGGGCATAATAAATAGATGCGAGCGCCGCCCATCCTTGTAGGCGTCCCAGTGCCGGACAAAAGCCCGCTCGTAGATTCGCCCGCTCGTTTTTTTCTGCTTGATAGCATCAAGTTTTTCTTTTGTGGAGGCCGCATTGCAGTCCGGAAAGACCTCCATCGTAAAGCCGATGAGCCTGCCTTCGGGCGAGACTACGAGATTTCCGACATCGAGGCTCTGGCGCGTAATCTGCTCGGCTTCGCCGCCTTCAATTCGGATTCGCCAGACCTGGGATGAGCCCGATCGGCTGGATAGAAAGAAGATTGTTTTGCTGTCGGGCGCCCATCGCGGGTTCGAGTCGGCTTCGGGATGGCTTGTCAAACGGCGCAGGTCCGTGCCGTCGGTACGAGTCAGCCAGAGGTCGGTGCGTCCGAGGTTTGCCTCCAGGTCAGTCTGCTTGAGCACGAGAACGATCCATTTGCCGTCGGGCGAGAC
>JAFNGF010000067.1 GCA_017885385.1 Planctomycetota bacterium | reverse complement strand
GCCACGGGTTCTGTGAGATGGGGCCTTTTATCCTCACGGAGCCGCAGCACGCATTTTACACACAGGCAAAGCTGGATGACGTGCCAGGGATTATTGAAGCAGTACTGTCCGGCAAGTATGTCGAAGACCTGTTGTATAGAGACCCTCACACGGGGGAAAAGTACTACAACCGGGATGATATTCCGTTTTTCAAGAATCAACAGCGTAGCCTGTTAGGCATGAACCCGAAGATAGACCCCATTCGGATACATGACTACATTGCTCAAGGAGGTTACAGTGCTCTTGAAAAGGTATTGTCGAAACAAGACGCCAAGTGGGTGGTGCAGGAAGTTAAGAATTCCGGACTGCGGGGGCGCGGCGGCGCGGGCTTTCCTACAGGTTTAAAGTGGGAAGCGTTGGCCAAGCAGCCGAGCAGCGGCGGCAAGCTCCTTGTGTGCAACGCCGATGAAGGCGACCCCGGTGCCTATATGGACCGCAGTGTACTTGAGGGCAACCCACACAGCATCATCGAGGGAATGGTCATAGGCGCCTATGGAACCGGCGCATCCGAAGGCATAGTCTACGTTCGCAATGAATACCCGGTTGCCGTTAAGCACCTAAGTATCGCCTTGCAGCAGGCACGCCAGTTGGGACTTCTTGGTGACAATATTCTTGGAACCGGTTTTTCTTTTGATATTAAGGTCGTCCAAGGCGCCGGGGCATTTGTATGTGGTGAGGAGACTGCACTGATACGCTCCATCGAAGGAAAGATGGGAGAGCCGCGTCAAAGGCCGCCTTTCCCTATACAGAAAGGTATCGATGGCAGGCCCACTGCGATCAACAACGTTGAAACCTGGGCCAATATCCCGCTGATTTTCAGGCTTGGCGCCGAGGAGTTCGCGAAGATCGGCACCAAGAATAATGCCGGCACGAAGATATTCAGTCTGGTCGGCAAAGTTAAAAATACCGGCCTGGTCGAGGTGCCGATGGGGATAACCATCAAGGAAGTCGTCTATGACATCGGCGGCGGCCCGGTAGGCAAGGCGAGGATAAAGTCGGTTCAGACGGGTGGGCCGTCCGGGGGCTGCATTCCGGCCGACATGTTCGACTTGCCGGTCGATTACGACAGCCTGACACGGGCCGGCTCAATCATGGGCTCCGGCGGCATGATTGTAATGGATGACAATACCTGTATGGTCGACGTTGCCAAGTATTTTATGAACTTTCTGAAGGATGAGTCGTGCGGCAAATGCTTTACCTGCCGAAAGGGCACGCAGCGAATGTACGAGATTCTCGAAGATGTTTCAAAAGGTAAGGCTACGCTTGAGCACTTGGATCTTTTGAAAGAATTGGCGGAGGTGGTGAAGGACACAACGATGTGCGGCCTCGGACAAACGGCGTCCAATCCTGTTCTTAGTACGCTTCGTTACTTCCGCCGGGAGTATGAGCGGCACGTGGTTGACAAAAAATGTGACGCCTTCGTTTGTAAAGATTTGGTGGGTGCGCCCTGCCAGGCCGCTTGTCCACTGGGCACGGAGGTCTGGCGTTATGTAGCTTTGATTGAAAAGGGCCGGTACACGGAGGCGTATAAAGTCATCAGGCAGGCCAACCCATTCCCGTCGGTATGTGCCCGCGTTTGCGATCGCAAGTGCGAAACCAGGTGCAATCATGCCGTCAGCGGCGGCGAAGCCATCGCCGTTAGGTCCTTGAAACGGTTTGTCACAGACCGTGTTGACCCGGCAGTCTACAAGCCGTTGAGAACCCACACAAACATCGGTGGCAGCAGAGTGGCGGTTGTCGGGGCGGGCCCCGCCGGGCTTGCAGCAGCCCATTACCTTTCTCTGTCCGGCTACAAGGTGACGCTCCTCGAGTCCGAAAATGAACCGGGGGGGATGCTTGTCAGTTGTATCCCTTCTTATCGCCTACCACGGGAAGTGTTGCGCAAGGAGATAGAATCTTTGCTCGATGACAACATTACCCTTAGGTGTGGAACGTCGCTGGGCCGTGACATTACTATCGACGAGCTTTTCAAGGATGTTTTTAAGGCCGTGTTCCTGGCAATTGGGGCGGACCAGAGCTGGCGTTTGGGGCTTGAGGGAGAAGATGTTGAGGGTGTGTACTCCTCCATGCAGTTCCTTAAAGCCTTCAATTTGAGGGGCGAGGAGCTGGCCAAAGGACACGTCGGCATCGTCGGCGGCGGTAACTCCGCTGTGGATGCCGCCAGAGTTGCTATTCGCCAGAAAGGCACGGAAAGCGTAACACTCCTCTATCGCCGAACGTACCGGGAGATGCCTGCCTACGCAGAGGAAGTCGAAGCCGCTTTGGAGGAGGGCATAAAACTTGAGACATTGGTTTCGCCGGTAAAAATACGATACATTGAAGCGGCCGAGGCCGAGGGCGTAAGAGTTGAGACTTTTGTCTCACCCATAAAGATAGATGCCGAGCACGGTCGCTTGGCCGATATTAGGTGTATCAGGAACAGACTCGGCCAGATAGACTCAAGCGGACGGCGCAAACCGGTTTCCATCCCCGGCACCGAGTTCACTATACCCTTAGACACACTGATAGCAGCCATTGGTGAACGTCCAGACCCCCGCGCTTTCGGGGAAGCGCGGGGCCTTAGCCCCGGCCATTGGCCGGGGTA
>JAFNGF010000066.1 GCA_017885385.1 Planctomycetota bacterium | reverse complement strand
TACCTATCTCTTGTCGTCACACCCTTTCTAAGGCAATTAAATCCTCGTAGGTTTCGCGTTTTCGGATAACGGAGAATTTTTCGCCATCGACGAGGACTTCTGCGGCGCGGCCACGGGCGTTGTAGTTACTGCTCATACTAAAGCCATAAGCACCGGCGGTAAAAATTGCAACTATGTCGCCGCGCTTGACCGGCGGCAAAGCCCTATCCTGCGCAAAGAAATCTGCGCTCTCACAAATCGGGCCAACTACGTCGACAACTTCCGTACCTTCTAACTGGAGGTCTCTCTCACGCTGTCGCGGGACAAATTCTTCGCTGACTTTTGCAGGCCAGATGAAGTGAAACGCATCGTACAAAGGCGGACGAATCAAGTCGTTCATTCCCGCATCGACAATGACGAATTTTTTCTCGCCGCTTCTCTTTAGATGCAAAACCCGCGTGGCTAAAATAGCCGCATTAGCCGCGATACTGGCTCCCGGCTCAAGAATAAGTTTTAGATTCTTGCCCTTCAGCAGCGGCACAATTGCGGCGGCATAATCAGCGGCGGTCGGTGCTGTGCCGGTTATGTAGTCAGCTCCATATCCGCCGCCAATATCCAGCGCTTCGATTTCGAAGCCCTCGGCGCGCAGCTTTTCGATAAGAGTTAGTGCCTTTTTTATCGCCTCGATATAAGGCTCGACCGTGTGGCCGGCTGAGCCGAGATGTATGTGAATTGCGCAGAGTTTTATTGACTTTTCTCTGCCGTAGTCGGCGAAAACTTTTTGTGCCCGCTCGATGTCCACGCCGAATTTTGTTTCTTTCTTGCCGGTCGTTGTATACCTGTGTGTCTTTGGATCAACATCGGGATTTACTCGCAGAGCAACTTTGGGCTTTTGGCCCTTTTCTTTTGCCAGGCGGATAAGATTTTCAAGCTCTGCTTCTGATTCGATATTGAAATAGGCGATGGTGGCGTTTAGCGCCTCGATGATTTCGGCGTCGGTTTTTCCGACGCCGGCGTAGACGATTTTTGCCGGGTCGCCGCCCGCTTGAAGGACTCTGTATAATTCGCCGCCGCTTACGATGTCGAAGCCGCTTCCCTGCTCAGCCATAAATTTGAGGATGTTTATGTTGCCGCAGGCCTTGACCGAATAGCAGATCGTTGTATCGAGCCGGCTGTAAGCCTGGCGAATCTTTCGCAGATGCTCCAGAAAAGTAGCCTTACTGTAGATGTAAACGGGCGTGCCGACCTCGGCGGCGATTTTTTCGACTTCTACGCCTTCAGCAAAAAGTCTACCGTTCTTGTAGTTAAAATAGTCCATACTGCTGTTTCTCGTTTTGTCTATGACCTGCGCGAATTAGAAGCAGCCGCAACGGCGCCCGGCATTATAACCGGTAATTAGTATAGGCGATCGGCGGATAATTGCAAGATTTGGTTCGGTGAGGGGCAATGCCTGCTAAGGACGCCGGATATGGATAAAATAAAAAGTGCCTTCGATATGAAGGCACCTTTCATTGTTGCCGCACTATTTCTTTTTTGTCGCCTTTTTCTTTTTGGTCTTTGTAGCTGCCGGTTTCTTCTTTGTTTTTTTCTTTGCCATATTTCTCCTTTCGGTTGATTAAATCGTTTTGCACATGGCCAGATGCGGTGATACTAATTTTACGTCAAAGACTCTGTCAACCAAATTATGCAAAACTAAATGACTATTTTTTACTTCTATCGTCCGAATGGCCAGCGATACTTCACAAAATTTTTTAGAGTCGATGTTTTACACGACCACCGGCATTATTTATCATACCTGTTTATGTTGTAAGTTTTACGGCGTTAGCCGGCGCTATTTGTCGACTAAAAGGCCCTTGTTTTATCGGCGGCGCTTTTTGATTAGTGCACAGCTTGCTTATTATAATTGTTCTATGGCAAAAAGAGTGATAGCCCTGTTTGGCGGCACATTCGATCCGATTCATCTTGGTCATACTACCGTAGCCGGCGAGGCGTGCGAGCATATCGGGGCGGAGAAGATTATCTTCGTTCCCGCGAAACGCTCTCCGCTGAAAGGCTTTCTGCCGAAGGCGGGTGACGCCGATCGGCTCAAGATGATTGCCCTTGCGATTGCCGACAACGAGAATTTCCAGTTGAGCGATTATGAGCTGCAAAGGCCGGCGCCGAGCTATACTCTGCAGACGGTGAGACATTTTCAGACAGAGTTCGGCGGCGAAACAGCAATTTATTGGCTTTTGGGCACTGACAGTATTGAAGATTTGCAGCATTGGTACCGAATTGTTGAGCTGATCGACCGGTGCGATCTATCTACGATGTACAGGGCCGGCTGTGAGCCGCCGGATTTTTCCAAGTTCGAATCGATCTGGGGCCGCCANNATACGAACCAGACTGGCAGCCGGTCGCGATGTGAGTGATATGCTGCACCCAGCCGTTGCCGATTATATTTATAGCCACGGTCTTTACCGGTCGAAAGCCAAACCTTGATGTTGGGCCCGGACCGACTTTAGCAACCAATCGTACCAATATGTCATACCCTCGCAGGTCTTGGCGGATATGGGAAAAATTTCTATGCCTTTATTTAACTTGCGGGCGTCGGCTTTCACCCGTTCGACATCGAAATCCACCAAATCGCCTGCCCGCAGCAGATCGATCTTATTTACAAGCAGCACCTTTGACTTTGCAAAGATTGCAGGGTACTTGGCTGGCTTGTCATCACCCTCTGCGACCGAAAGCACCACTACTTTGGCGGTTTCACCTAACTCGAACGCGGACGGGCAAACCAGGTTGCCGACATTCTCTATGAAAATCAAATCCAAATCCGCGAGGGGCAGATTCTGCAGAGCATCGCTTATCTGAGCTGCTGACAGGTGACATGCTCCGCCGGTATTTATCTGAACGGCGGGCGCGCCAGTTGCTCTAATTTTTTGGGCATCGAAGTCCGTTTGGATGTCACCTTCTATCACGCCGATTTTGATTTTGCCTTTTAGCTCGCTTATCGTCCTGGCGAGAATCGTGGTCTTGCCGGAGCCGGGCGACGATATCATATTTAGGCACAATTTTTTCTGCCGGGCGAGAAATCGGCTGTTTTTAAGAGCGTACTCTTCGTTGGCACTGAGTATCTTTTTACCGATCTTTTTCTTCTGCATATTTAATCAGTTTCAAATTCGTGACCATTCACGAGAAAAATAGCGTGTTTGTGGTCATTGCGAGGCCTTTAGGCCGAAGCAATCTCAAGCCCTTGCAGCAGAGAGATTGCCACGCTCGGCTCTGCGTCGCTCGCAATGATACCAAACGAGCAAAATTCGGCATGTTACCCTCTGAACGGTTACTCAAATTCTATTTCTTCCAACACCAAAGGGGCATCGGGCAGCAATTGGAAATCTCCACTGCCGCAGTGCGGACACCGTTTGTCTGGCGACTCAACGTCAAAATTTTGCTTACACTTTTGGCACTGTCCCTGGATTGGCTTATGCTCGATTTGCAGTTTCACATTCTCGCAGGGCGTACCTTTGGCGGCAGCCGTAAAAGCAAAACGCAGTATTTCATCGTTAACGGTATTAAATGTGCCGCAGCTAATTTTGGCAGCGATAGGTTTTGCACTTTGTTTTGCCGCTTCCTGCGATATGGCCGCCAAGAGACTTTCTGCTATCACCGTTTCGTGCATCAGCATATCCTCGGAAGCTCACGTCCGTACGGCATCTGTACAATTCGCCTGCCGCCGATCTTGGTCAGCATTTCCACTGTGGGCAGATCACGGCTCTGGCAAACCTGGCCGATTATCTTTGCCTTTTTGCCCAGCCAGTGGTTTTTGCAAACATTCAAACACTTATCGGCTGACTCGGGCGAAACAATCGCAACGAATTTGCCTTCGTTGGCGATATTGAGCACGTCAAAGCCGAGCATATCGGCTGCCGCCTGCGCGGCCGGAGCGACTGGTATATCCGCTTGGCGAATTTCGATACTCAGTCCGGTTGCTTTTACGATTTCATTAAGCGTTGCAGCCAACCCGCCGCGCGTTGGGTCGCGCATAAATTTTATGCCGCTGCCCACGTTTCTGTCTTCGACAGAAGACACGGGGGCCAGAAGTTGGCACGTCAGGTCGGCAAGGCCGGCACAGTCGCTTTTCAGTTGAGATTGAAATTTTATGTCTTTGCGCTGGCAGATTATAGTCATTCCGTGGTCGCCGATAGTGCCGTTGATTATTATCTTGTCGCCGAGCGCGATCTTGTCGAATCCCAAATCCACACCAGGCAGTCTTATCCCGATTCCTGCTGTATTTATGAAAATTTGGTCGGCTGCGCCTGCCTCGACAGTTTTAATGTCGCCGGTGACGACATCCACTTTGTTCTGTTGAGCTTGCTCAGCGACACTGGCTAAAATCTTCTCCAGCAAATCGAATTCAAAACCCTCTTCGATTATCAGGGACAAAGCTAAAGCAACCGGCCTCGAACCGGCGACTGCCAGGTCATTTATCGTACCGCAAACGGCGAGTTTTCCGATGTCTCCGCCGCTAAAAAACAGAGGCTTGACGACGTAGCTGTCGGTCGTGAAACAGATCGAATTTGAAGCGAGGTTTAGCTTTGCCGAGTCGCCTAACTGGGCGAGAACATCGTTTTTGAATCTCGGTAGAATGTGCTGCCGGATTAATTCATCGGTCAGTTGTCCGCCGCCTCCGTGCGCAAGTAGAATCCTGTCGTATTTGGTCACTGGCATCTCTCGTCTCTTTGTCGCCCATACTCAAACCAGGCCGCACAAGCGCCTTCGGAGCTTACCATGCACGGACCAACGGGCGTCTGGGGCGTACAGTCTCTTTGAAACAGGCGACACTGAGGCGGGTCTATCAGTCCGCACAAGACTTCGCCGCATCGACAGCCGGTAGTGTCCCCGCCCGGCGTTTCAGTTATGCCGAAGTGCTTAAAGGCGTCGAACCGGCTGTATTTATCTTTTAGTTTGAGCGTGCTTTTTCCAATCTTTCCCAGGCCTCGCCAGCAGCCATCCGCGGGCTGGAAAAACTCAGCAATCATTTTTTGCGCCGCGATATTGCCCTGCTCAGTTACAACCGCGGCATACACCGATTTTACTTTAGCTTCGCCTGATGAAATCTGCTGACAAATTTCGGCAAGTCCTTCGATTATTTGCACCGGCTCAAAGCCGGCCACAACGCACGGGCGGGCGAAATCTTCCACAATCTCTGCAAAAGCGCCGTAGCCGATTATCGCGCTGACGTGTCCCGGGCAAAGAAAGCCGTCTATATTGTGGTTTATCTGGCTCAGTAATGCCCGCATCGCAGGCACAACCAATTTGTGCCCGCTCAGCACAAAGAAATTGTTGATACCTTGCTCGGCTGCTTCTTTTACCGCCACCGCGGTAGCCGGCGCGGTGGTTTCAAAGCCTACGGCTACGAACACCACGTTTTTTTGAGGGTTGTCTTTAGCCAATTGCAGTGCATCTTCGCTGCTCAAGACGACCCTGACATTGGCCGTTGTGCGTTTGGTTTCAAGCGATCCGCCTTTGCCCGGAACGCGAACCATATCACCATAAGTAGCGATTAGACAATCATCGTGGTCCGCAAGCTCTAAGACGGCATCGATATAGCTCTGGTCGG
>JAFNGF010000065.1 GCA_017885385.1 Planctomycetota bacterium | reverse complement strand
CGAGGGGACTGCCGATATGGGATAACACGCCCGGGACGAAGCAGATTCCTCGACTCCGCTCGGAACAAGCCTGTGGTCTTACAAACTGGCGGGGTCCTGCTGGTAGAAATGCCTTAATTCCTCATACAGGTCAGGGTGGAGCTTCTGCAGCTCCTTCGGTCTCTCGAAAAAAAACTCCGTGGTGACCGCAAAGAACTCGGCGGGATTTGTGGCGCCATACTCATCTAACAGGGTGTCGCAGCGGCGGATAACGTCACGCTGGAGCTTCTGGTAGTCTTTCTGTAGAACGCGGGCCCAGGTAATATAGCGACAGCGCCGTTGAAGGACCGGGGTGCTGTCGCCTTTGCCGCCGGAATCATCAAGCTGGTGGGCAAATTCGTGCAGGACAATATTGTGCCCATCGTGAATATCAGCAGCGCTGCGGCGGACATCGTCCCATGACAGCACTACTGCCCCGCGATGCCAGGACTCACCCAAACGGATGTCCGGCCCTTCCACCAGAAGATTGCCTACCAGGTGTTGAGTTTTCTGGACTAAGTACGATTGAGGATAAACGAGTATCGAATACAGCCCTGGATAATAATCGGTTTTACGGTGGAGCAACAATATGCAGGCCTGAGCTGCGATGGTGACTTTTATCTCGTCGGTAATCTGCAGGCCGGCACAACCTTCGAATTTTTTCTCCGCCGTAAAGATCAGGATATGCCGCTGCAGCTCCTTTTTGTCATCCGGCGTCAGTCGCCTGTACAATGGTACGTTCCTTTCGACAATCGCCAGCCATTCGTTGGGAAACCGCCGGCTGGCAAGCCGATTTCGTTGCCAGTTCTTGAGTCCGAACATTCGCCGCCGCCCTTTATGCCGTAAAAGTCATTGGAGGATCTGTCATGCTGAGCCCAAAGGCGAAGCATCTCTCTATCGCAGGCCAGATTCTTCGCTGCGATCAGAATGACAGCGAGGCCTATGCCAGTTCAACCGGCATAGGCCCCGAAATGGTACCAACACTTAATAGGACCCCGCGTAAAACGCGGGGCTAAATATTTAGCCGGCAGTTTCACCGCCGGTTCCTGGCGATTACGGCCACAGAAGTTCCTCAAGCCATGAATCTGCCAACTTGGCAAAGTCCTTGAAGTTAATCACGTTGTCCTGATGCAAATCGGCCGGTATCGAGAACGCCGATGTGTAGCCGGCAAGCCATGCAATCTGTGCGTCTGACAACGCCCGATTGTAGATGTAAACCTCATCAACGCGACCGGGGAAGTAATTCTCATTGTCGTCACGCTTGCCGATATGGATATTGTCAGGACTGGCGAGAACCCTTGTGCTATCGCTGCCGATAAGCCGGCCATCGCCGTACCACTTTATTGTTGTGCCGTCATACGAGGCAGCCAGGTGGTGCCAATCTAAATCCATCGGCGTTATGTTCCGCTCCCAGCCGTAGACGTGAATACCATAGCCGCGGTTGCCGCCCGCGTTGACAAGCTCGATATCAAAGTGTCCGTTGTCCCCGGCTGGACCTGTGAAGCCAAAGATGTTTGTCCAGTCCGGCAGGGCCGCAGATGAGGCACCGGATTTAGCCCAGCCGGCTATCGTCCGCGGAGCAGCGCCGCTGATACCGACAGTGCCAACATCTACCATATCATCGATGCCGTCCAGCAGAATCGCCTGGCCTATTTTACCTGTCGTATAGGTCGGCAGACTAATGGTGGTGCCGTTGTGGCTGCCAATAACATCGTTGGCGTTGCCGTTGAATGGATACTGTGCTACAAGACCCGCCGTACCGGGATTGACCGGCGTGATCTGGAAGCCGGTATCGAGCCACAGATTGGCCAATATATCCACATCAGCCTGGTCGACAATGCAGTTGCCGCTCAAGTCGGCGGGGGGCTTACCCATCGAAGGAATACACCTGCTGGGATACACCCGAATATCGTCAATGTACATCGTGCCCGTGCCGCCGGCCTTGGGACTGGTCCGGTTGCCCAGGCCAATATACATCTTTTTGATAGCCTTTAGGTTCACGCCGGCAGCGCTGAATTGTGTTAGGTCAATGTTCCACTCTTGCCAGGCGCGTCCCTGGACTGCCTCCGGATCAGGATGGTTTACGACCTTAATGTGGCCGGCATTATCTTCAAGCGCCACGTACAGTTGTTCGGCAGAATTGGCGGGATCACCGTAGAACCACAGCGTCAGTGCTTTCACATTTCCCTTGGTCCAATCCTGCGGGGAGGCCCACTCGCGTTGCGTTTCTGAGTAACGGGCTTTGCCGGTGGCACCGCTGTTGTCGTAACCTAACGGCATCGACTGGCTGCCGCCGTGAACGATAGTCTGCTCGGCAAACGGGGGTTGACTGTACCCTACAGCCGAGCCGGTGCCGTTACCAGGATAGCCCGGCGCCGGTTCGTTGTATCCCCAGCCGTCCTTCCAGGTCTGGAATATCCTATTGCCGACATCGTCGGTGTAGCGCTCAAAATCATCCGGAATGAGATAGTTGGCCACTGTAAAGGTCCATACTCTGCCCGTGCTGAGCGTCGCGTCGGTGTTGTACTCATCTATTCGCCAGTAGTAAGTCTGGCCCCACTGGAGGGCTTCGGGTGGAGCATAGCTGGCGACAGCCTGTCGGCCCCGATATACACCTGTCGTATCGGATTTATCAGTATCTCTAACGACACTTTTATCGGTCCCTAAGTACACATCGTGCTGAGCGGCCTTATCTCCGGGCTTCCAGGTCAGAGGCACCGCCGCATCAATGTCGGGCGTATATCCGTCAGCCGGACTTGGGCCCCACGCGAGCATCGGGTCGCCTCTCATCGTTTTGGGAAGATCGGCCTGCGACATTGCGTAATTGTAGATTCGGAAGTCATCAAGCGTCCCATTGAAGTACCCGTCGGCAACATACTGTGACCTGCCGAGCCAGTTGCTGCTGGTCTGTCCGAGGTCGCTTGGAACAACCGCCGTGGAACCGCTCGCAGCGACCGCACCGTCGAGGTAGATCTGCATATTTCCAGGTCTTATTACGACGGCCACGTGGTGCCAGCCGGTGGGAAGTGTGTCGGACGCATCTATCAGAGACTCGCCTCCTCCGCCGGTCTGAATTGCCACTCGCATCGGATCACCCGTACCAGTGCGGGGGCAAAGGAATATATATGTAGATGTCCCACTGCCGAAATCGAAGATGCGCTGCCAGGCTCCACCCAGATTGGAGAAATTCACCCAGGTCGTAAAGGTTGCGCTTCGCAGCGAGTTGATGAGCACACCTATGGGCAAAGTCACATAGCCATCGACGCCCTTGAGCTTCAGTGCGCCGCCGTCGTAGCCATCCACCCACGCTGTTCCGCCGCTGATGGCGCCGTGGTTGCCCTTGCCCGACCAGTCGACAGCAGTGGTGCCTTCGCCCTCGTCAAACTTCCACCAGCCGACAAGATTGGGGTCGGTAACGGCTATTATGGGCATAGTGCTGAAGCGCCACACGTTGCCCGTTTGCTTAGTGCCGGCTTGCTCGACCTCATCGACCCGCCAGTAATATGTGGTTCCCAGCTGCAAAGGCCCTGGTTCAAAGGTTGTGGTTTTCTGATTAATTTTGAACGTGCCGTTCGCCACGTCCGCTTCAACTGTGCCGAAATACACATCGTGGGATGCTGCAGTCGAACCTGCCGTCCAGCTAAGGTCGGCGTCGGTGCTTATATACTTGGCCCTGTCGGCTGGGTCGGGGTTGTAGGCAGCCAAAGGCGCAGCCGTAAAGCTCCAGACGTCGCCGGTGTGGATGGTCGTGCCGTCGGCCTCCACCTCATCGATCCGCCAGTAGTAAGTGGTAACTGGCGTAAGGCTGCCAGCCCAATAGACGTTGTACGTCTGCTGGCCTTTGAACTCGGCTGCCCCAGGTGTCGGATTAGTGCCGAAGTACACATCCTGATATTTAGCAGTCGTCCCGACGCCCCACGTAAGTAAAGGCGTAGTTACCGCTGGGGCACCATTAATCGGGCTGGGGGTATGGGCCTTTCTCGGACCTCCTAATTTGAAATTGTTCATGATGTCCGCCGGTTTAAGCACCCCATCGTGAATGCGGACTTCGGCAATAGAGCCAGTGAAATTCAATGTGCCATTTACACCTGCACCGGTATCGTCCGCCTGTGCAGCCACCCTGATTGGAGTGCCGCCGTATGTGTTCAGCACAATCGGGTTCCTCACACTCTCCTCTACGCCATTGACGTAGACGCGGGCAGCGGTGCCGTCGTAAGTGTAGGCCAGGTGCCACCACGTGTTGGCGGCGGGGGCAGGCGAATGGCTACCCCCCCAGCCCATATCTGGTGCATCCCAGTGACCTACAGCGCCCCACGTGCCGTTGTTGCCATAGTTGAAGGCCATATTGGTGCCGGCAGGACCGCCACGATGAGCCCACGAGACCGTGGTTTCTTCCGCAGGGATCGACGGGTTGTATGCCCACACTTCGATAGAGCGGGTGCCCGCACCTTCGATGCCGGGTATGGATGCGGGTCCTGTGAACCAGCTACTGCCGTCGAATGTCACGCATTTGATGCCGCCTACGGTCTCGACGACAGGTGTGCCAGAAGCCGTAAAGGCCCCTAGCGTTCCGCGGTTAGGCCAGGTTGTCACCGCAGACCCATACGCCAAGTCTTCGGTTCGTAAATCAACCAACAGTTTTTCAGCGACAATAAGGTCGGCCTGGGCGAGCGGACCCGACGGACCCAACAGCAAAATAGTTAGAATTAGATAAATTAGTCTTCTGTACATAGCCGTCCTCCCCGGCTGCGGCTCGGACCTTCCCGCTCCGGCGAAGCGCTTCGCAGAGACGAGTCGCCGAGACGAAGCCAATAAAAATAAGAACTTCAATTCTTGTATCTCGTGAAGTGCCTCTTGTATGTCGCTCCGCGCTTCACGAATCACCTGACGATATTTTGCCAATTTTACACTGCTGGGTCAAGAGTTTTCTGTGTTTCTTGTGCATTTTGTGCAAATCCGAGACCTGCCCGTCCGGCTACGGCTCGGCGCTTCCGGCCTTCGCAGCTTGTGGCTTAGCCACGAGCCGCGAAGGCCGCGGGGCAGGCAGGCCTCGAAAAATTGAAAATTGCCAATTGAAAATTTTCAAATGCCCCGTTGCCTTCTTCTCTCAAATACGGATAATTGATGGACAACCTCGGTGCGTCGGCCTGGGCTATGTGCTTTCGGGTTCCGCACACAGACAATTGTGTGTGATTTAGAAAGGAAGGTGGGCATGGCCAGAGAACAACTCAGGTTGGTCCTTTTGGGGGTGACGTTGTTGAGCATAACAATCATTTTTTGCCCGTGTGGTCTGCTTCTGGCGGACTTCGGCGAGCCCCCGCGTCTTCTTGTCGAANNGGCTAACGCTCCTGCGAGGGAACCCGCCCCGCGGGAAGCCAAAGCAGGGGTCATTGCCGCCAAGGCGGGAATCAGTCGAGCCGATTCGGGCGGGAAGGAGGCTAAGCAAAAAATGAACATTGAAGTCAAGCCGTTCGGCCAGACGCCTCTGGGCGAAAAAGTGGACCTTTACAGCCTGGCCAATTCCCATGGACTAAAGGCAGAAATAATGACGTATGGTGCGATCGTCGTGTCCCTGCTGGTGCCGGACCGTGCAGGCAGAATGGACGACATTGTGCTCGGATATAACAACTTCGATGACTACATAAAGAACAATCCATATTTCGGAGCGATTGTCGGCAGATATGGAAACAGAATCGGCAAGGGCAAATTTACGCTCGATGGGGTAGAGTACTCCCTGGCCGCCAACGACGGCGAAAACCACCTCCACGGCGGCATCAAAGGATTCGATAAGGTTGTCTGGAAAGCTGAGCCTATCAAGCACAGAGATGGCGTTGGCCTAAAGCTTATGTATCTCGCGAAAGACGCAGAAGAAGGCTATCCAGGTAATCTTAGCTGCACCGTCACCTACACTTTAACTGAGCGAAATGAGCTTAAGATCGAATATCTGGCGACAACGGATAAACCTACCGTTGTGAACCTGACACATCATGGCTACTTCAACCTCACCGGATGCCAGCGGGATATACTGGGGCACGAGATTATGCTCAATGCCGACAGGTTTACGCCCGTAGATGCAGGATTGATTCCGACAGGCGAGCTGCGCCTCGTCAAGGGTACGCCAATGGACTTTACCAGGCCTACACCCATTGGCGATAGAGTCGGTCCCGATGCAGTCAATCGGGATGAGCAACTGAAGTTTGGCGGCGGTTACGATCACAATTGGGTGTTGAATGGCGGCGGCCGAGTTCTGATGCTCGCAGCCAGAGTGTACGAGGCAACCACAGGCCGCGTGATGGAAGTCCTGACCACCGAGCCTGGTATTCAGTTCTACTGCGGCAACTTCCTGGATGGGACAATTACGGGCAAGGACGGCATCGTGTATAAGCACCGTTACGGATTCTGCCTTGAGACGCAACATTATCCGGATTCGCCCAATAAGCCGAACTTTCCCTCGACCGTGCTCCGGCCTGGCGAAAAATATGAGACGACAACGATATACCGCTTTTCAACAAGAAAGGCGGTTCGCAAGTAAATGTAAAAGTCTTTGTGATCTTCGATTTCCGATTTTCGATTTTTGATTTGTGGGCTAAAATCG
>JAFNGF010000064.1 GCA_017885385.1 Planctomycetota bacterium | reverse complement strand
GCATTGCCGCAGCCATTATTGGTATTGGATATCTGCTGCGTGCTGCCGGCGATATCGGCGAGCACAACGAACTTTCTTGGCTGTCGCCGCTTGGCTGGATGCAACAGATCAGGCCCTTTGCTGACGAACGCTGGTGGGTTTTTACACTCTTCATCGGCGCGATCACGGTATTAGCGGCAACGGCGTTTGCGCTGTCTTCTCGGCGGGACGTCGGTTCAGGTCTTGTGCGGCCACGGCCCGGGCCTGCCTCGGCGACGCCGAGACTGCGAAGCCCAGCGGCGCTCGTCTGGCGGCTGCACCGCCGCTCGCTGCTCGCGTGGGCCGCAGGGTTCGCTGCATTTGGTGTCGTAACAGGTGATCTCGCTAAGGCCGGCGCTGACCAGCTTGCGACTAGTCCGCAGCTCATGAGCCTGCTTGTCCGCCTCGGGGGCAGCTCAGGAGTGAGTGACGGCTTTTTCACCGTAGCTCTAACGATAGTTGTCGAGATAGCTGCTGTGTACGCCATTATCACAATGCTGCAAATGCAGTCTGAGGAAAAGGAGGCGCGCATCGATCCAGTGCTGGCCACTCCAGTCGGTCGGCTGCGTTGGGCGGGCAGTTACTTGTTGCTTGCCGTGGTCGGTACCACGGTCGTGCTTGCGGCGTTTAGCGTGCCTGCTGGACTGACCTACGGTTTGAGCGTAGGTAACGTCGGCCACGAGCTGCCGCGCGTGTTCGCCGCCGCGATGGCATACCTGCCCGCAATCCTTGTGATGGCCGGAATCGCGATGGCGCTCTACGGTCTAATACCTAAGCTTACGTTTTTGAGCTGGGGCGCGTTGTTAGGAATCATCGTAATCGAATTGCTCGGTGAGCTCCTGCAGATAGGCCAGTCGATACAGAACATCTCGCCGTTCACCCACGTGCCGAAGGTGCTTGTCAGCGAGTTTTCGGCCACCCCATTGATCTTGCTGATCGCGGTCGCGTTGGCCCTTATTGTCACCGGGCTTATCGGGTTTCAGCGCCGCAGCATCGGCTGATCCAAGAGTCTTAACCGGACGATGATGAGGTCACAAGTACACAGTTCGTTTACCAGGTTTGAGCGCTCTTTCGACTGGCAAAGGATTCAAGGTCCAGGACGCCGATCTCCGAGATAGCGGATTTTGGATTTGGGTAATGCGCAACAAGATTGACAAAACTCGCTACAGTGAACGCGACGATTTGTCGGACGGACACACAAGGTACGGTCCTCGTGACGACAAATGGGCAGACGGTGGATGTAGCACAGATTGAGTTTTGGGTGAAGGCGCTCTTAGTCAGGCTTTTTAACCATCAGCTCTAAGCTTAAGACTGACACGGTCTGGAAATCGAAAAATAAAACGCGAGCAGGAAGCTACGAGAGGCAAAGCGGATGATGCTATATGTGACAGATAGAACGTCACTATAAACGACTAACTATTGCAATTACCATTATTGTGGCTACTTACAATGTAGTATTAGTCGCTTTGATAAACGAGTTTGGGATAACAACGGCCGCTATAGCAATAATTATTGTGGCAATGATTCCCGAAGTGGCTGCAATAATGATTAATATCGCGTTTTGGAATCGAAGGTAGGCGTCACTTCCAAAAAATAGTAGGAAACGATTGGGCGCGAAGCGTGCTCATTAGCCCTCACGGCTCTGACTAGTCATCCATCTTATAGAAAGGGAAAATAAAACTATGGCAACGTCAGCGACAGGAACTGAAGCGCAGCCTTTGCTGCTCAGACTGCTGCTGGCATGCGGCGTAATCGGCCCGCTGGGCTTCATCGTCGTGTTTCTCATCGAAGGGGGCATCCGCCCCGACTACAGCGCGCTGAACAACTTTGTCAGCTTGCTCAGTCTAGGCGAGCATGGGTGGATGCAGATCACCAACTTCGTCATCTGTGGGGTGCTTGTGTTCTGCTTTGCCGTCGGACTCAGGCGCGTGCTTCAACAGGGCAAGGGCTCCATTTGGGGTCCCATCATGCTGGGCATCTTCGGACTGTCCCTCATCGGTGCCGGTCTCTTCGTGCCCGATCCGCTCGGTTATCCGCCGGGAGAGCCGAGCACGCTGACCCCTCACGGAGCTCTCCACTTGGTGTGCAGTCTTGTCGCCTTCATCGCGCTGCCAGTGACCTGCTTCCTGCTCGCACGGCGCTTCGCAGGTGATCCCGTGTGGCGCGGCTGGGCCTTCTATTCCGTTGCGACAGGCATCCTGGTCCTGGTACTGTTGTTTATCACTGTGGATCTGATGGCATCTCTCAATCCGGACGCGCCGGCCGGGCTCGTTGAACGACTCACTATCGTCGTCGGCTGGTGCTGGATCGCCCTCCTCGCGTTTAGGCTGATGAGTACGAAGGCCCCCATCAGTCCGTGAAGTGTCTTTAGAGTTCTAAAATTCCAATACAATGTCAAACACTTTTGAGTCGAACTATTAAAGCAAATCTTCTTATGGGAAAGCCTTGAAAGGTTTACTCCCCTGTGGATACACGCATGAAAGCCATCATTGAGGATACTTTTGCGGAGGCATTTGATGGATTATATTGCAGGTTAATCATCACGGCCCACGACCGAAAAACGCTATTAAAAGCAGCCGAAGATGCAACCGCAACCCCTGCCGCAGTAATAGGAAGAACAGAGGGCGGCATAGAAAAGTGGCTCAATAAAAATGAAACTCCAGACGGACGTGTTGGCGCTATTTTGCAGTTTTGGGGAAATATCGACGAGCAAAAGCCGTTCGAAAAATCCGTGCAACAACTTGAGAAGGAGTTGTCTTACCGAATTCGTCAAGACATACTTGTAAAACCATTCACCGCTCTATTCGACGCGCTTCCAAAGGCAGAAGGCACATTTGACACGTTGGAAAGAGTTGGGCACTGTGGCGATGGTCATGAATGGGTAGAAAGACGCTTCGGGCGTGAAATGATAATCGTGCCCATTATGGTGCCAGACTTCCAGATAGAACGCTACGTAGGCTATGCGCGTGGGGTTTCGGGCGGGAATTTTTGGTACCTGTGCACGACTAAAAAGGCGTTGTTTGAGGCAGGTAATAGAGCCCTCGAAGCAATAAATGACGTTGAAGGCGTTATCACCCCCTTTGATGTGTGCTCTGCAGGGTCAAAAACTGAAACGCAATATCCCTTG
>JAFNGF010000063.1 GCA_017885385.1 Planctomycetota bacterium | reverse complement strand
TGGGGCCGCGAGCTGATGAGTGAAGCCGGCTACTATATGACCGTCTCAATGCTGGACGACCCATACCGCATCAAGCGGGCGTGCGAAAAAGCCGGCGTAAAACTCTCCGGCCTATCGTCGCACACCGCGCTTTGCAGGCCCGATATAAGCGGCAACTATCTCAAGCAGGCAATTCGTTTCGCAGCAGAGTGCGGCGCACCGGTGGTCAATACCGACGAAGGCCCAAAACCTCCCTGGACTACCGAAGAGGAAGACCACGTTTTAATGAAGTATACGCTGACAGAAGCGGCGGCGGTTGCCGAGCCACGCGGTATTATGATTGGCATTGAGCCGCACCAGCAGTATAGCAAGTCGCCGGAGGGTCTTGACCGTATTTGTAAGCTGGTAAAATCGCCCGCGATCGGCGTCAATTTTGATACGGGTAATAGCTACCTTGCAGGCCACGACCCTATCGCATGGCTGAGGCGCGTTAAGAATAGATTAGTCCACGTGCACGCCAAGGATATTTCCATCCAGCATTCCAAGGCCGAACGCGGCAAGGTTACGGGTACTCCTGCCGGCTGCGCCTGCGGCGAAGGCGTCATTGACTGGAAAAAGGTCATTGCAGTCTGTAAAGCTGCGCCGCGTGACATTGTGCTGAGCGTAGAGTGCGGCACGATAGACCAGGCTGAGCGAAGCATAAAGTACCTAAAGAAGCTTCTGTAGCAATGCCCGGCTATGTCAGGGCACACTATCTGTAGCAAGTTCGCTCCGGATATTGCAGTAAGCTGCCAAGATCGGCTGCAGTTCGCCGTGTTGATGGGGAGTTTTGCGCTTTAATGCAAGGGGAGACTTGCTGATGAGAAAAATGAGCTGGCGATATTTGTTGGTCATCCTATATTTGGGGTTAACCACAGTGGCACTGGCGGACGATGTGGACCAGCCGCTTTATCTATTGACTTACGACCACGGCGGACTTGTGCTCTGGGGCCGGGAGCATTTTCTCAAGCACATTCGTAACGCTGCTGACTGGCTGGACCGCTACCCCGGCTTCAAGATCGGCCTGGACAATGAAGCCTACACCTACGATGATCTCGCCGAGCATAATCCGGAGGTGTTGCAGGAAATACGTGAATATCTTAAACGCTATGCCGGACGGTTTGGAATAGGCACTTGTACCTACGGCCAGCCATTGTCGGTGTTCATCAACGAGGAGTCCAATATTCGCCAGATCGGCTGCGCCTTAGAGGCCGACCGCCGGCACCTGGGTTGCGCACCAAACGTCTATCTGATGAGCGAGCACGCCATGCACAGCCAGATTCCACAGATTCTGAATGGGTTTGGCTTTGCCGGTGCGATAATGCGTACGCACTTTATGATGTATGGCTACAATCCGACCTTCGATGCAGCAATAGGCTGGTGGGTGGGATTGGATGGCTCACGCATCGCGGCGATTCCCACATACGTAGGCGAGGGCGCGCAGTTCGGGCGGACCACGGTGGACAATTGGATTTTAACTCGCTACCCGGGACCGGAATGTAATACGCCGTTGGAAAAGTTCCGGGAGGATTTCAAACACATCAAGCCCCTGCTGGCTACACGCGCTGACGACGCCAGCCTGCGGCGCGAGGAGCTGGTCAAAATGTACCAGGGCAAAGCTGGGTATCGGTGGATGCTGCTTGAGGAGATATTTCCCACATTTCCTGCCCCTGAGAAGGAGTTAAAAACGGTTCCCAGCGACTTTCATGTGCGGATGCCTTGGGGCTACTGCGGCAACGAAATTTGGAATAAGTGCAGGCAGGCAGAAGTGGATGTATTGACGGCGGAACGGTTAGCGGCCGTGGAGCGTATGCTCAAAGGCGAAGACCATCAGCGTGAGCTTGAGCAGGCGTGGAAAAACCTCTTGGTTGCGCAGCACCATGATATTCAGATATGTGGATTGCTGCCGGATGCCCGCAAATTCTTGCCAGCTTCAATTGCTGCAGCCAGCCGTGTTAGAGAAGCTTGCCTGCGTTACGTGGCCTCTCGAATGGAAGGCGGTGAGCTGGCGCAGGTGACGGTTTTCAATCCGCATTGTTGGCCCAGGAAGGAGTGGGTGGATTTTGACGTATCGCTGGGGCGTGGTGCTGCTGCAAATGTGGAAGCTCGCCGCGGTGGACAAGCCGTGCCTTGCGTACTCCTGTCGGCGGATCGATATTCGGATGGAAGCATTCAGAAAGGCCGGATAGCGATTCTCGCCGATGTTCCCGGTCTGGGTTTTGCCTCGTATGCACTGGTGCCGACACAAGAAAAGACTGCACAAAGCAAAATGGGCATCGAGATAGACACGGAGAGCCTGCATGTCACGACGCCGTATGTGGTCGTTGGCTTCAACAAAAATGGTGGGATAGACTCCATTGTGGATAGGCGGAGTGGAAACAGTATTCTGCAGGCCGGTAGAAGAAGCTGCTTCCTGGCTGGGCGAGTTGACGGTCGGGAATGTGAGTCGAAGGGTTTTTGGGCCCTTGAGCCGGCCCCTGACGGCGGGCCGTGGCTGGCGGCTCGTGAGTCCGGTTTGATTGGGAGCATCCCTTACGTGTCGGAGGTTGTCATACGGGCGGAGAGGCCGCTCCTTGATTGGCGGATTCACTTCCAGTTTCGAGGTCAAAAGATCGGCCGGCTCAGCGATGACAAGCGGGATTCTAAATCGCCATTTGTGCACGAGGAGAAGCTGCGTTTTAAGATTTTCCCGGCGGCCAGTGACGGTGCTGTTGGTGTGCGAGACCTTCCCTTCGCCGTTGCTGAGACATCCGAGCGGTATGTAAACGGCCTTTATTGGACGGCGCTGACCGACGGCCAAAAGGGTATAGCCGTTTTTAATCGCGGCACAATGGGCTCCGTGCGCGAGGCAGACGGAGGTTTTTCGGTTCCTCTGGCCTATGCAATGTACTACGTTTGGGGCACCCGTATGCTCAATGGCGACTTCACCTACGAGCTGGCACTTTACCCTTTTGCCGGAGATTGGCGCAGGGCAGATTTGCATCGGCACGCGTTGGAGTACAATTTCCCTTGCGTGAGCCTCTGTACCGCTCCCGGCAACGGCCGCCTCGGCAGCGAGCTGGCTCCTTTAGAGGCCGGCTCTCCAGATGTGCTTGTTTCAGCGCTGTATGGCAAGCAGGGAAAGAGTTATGTTAGAATGTATGAATACCGGGGCCGTGAGAGTCGAGCTTCGCTCAAGTATCTGCTTGGCAAGGCTCGACTGACCGAGGTGGACCTTGCCGAGCGCGACGGCAAAACCTTGTCCGCCATAAGTCCGGCGGATGAATCTGAGTCACTTATTTTTAGACCCTGGCAGATCCGAACGATATGTATTGAACCGTTGAATTGAATTCCTTCACATTCATCCGCCGGACTTATAGCGGATAAAGTCTTAATTCAGGCCCGCTTTTATCGGGATTGTGGCTGGCGACAAGGAGCGGATAATTCAAAGTACGGCACGGAAAGGTCCCATGAAAGAAGGACGTATTGGAAGAAGGCAATTCCTGCGCACTGCAGCGCTGGGAGCATCTTCGGTTGCTCTGACCGGCAGGCTGTCCTGGGCTGCACCTTCGGCGGAGAAATCCTCTTCCGACAGGCCAAACCTGGTTTTTGTTTTTGCCGACCAATGGCGTGCCCAGGCCTGCCCTGAGCGAAGTCGAAGGGCGACCGGCTATGCGGGCAATCCGGACATTAGAACGCCGAACCTCGATAAGCTGGCAGACGAAAGCATAAGCTTCAGTCACGCGGTGTCATGCTGTCCCGTATGTTGCCCGTACCGCGCAAGCTTGATGACGGGCAGATACCCACTTACGCATGGCGTCTTTTTGAACGATGTGCGTTTGAGCAACGACGCGGTTTCCATTGCCCAGGCGTATAACCAGGCCGGCTATGAAACTGCGTATATCGGCAAATGGCATTTGGACGGGCGAGATAGAACTGGATTTATCCCCAAAGAAAGACGCCAGGGCTTTAAATTCTGGCGGGCAATGGGCTGTACACATAACTATAACAACTCTTATTATTACGGCGATGAGAATGTTAAGCTCAAATGGGAAGGTTACGACGCGATCGCCCAGACGGGCCAGGCCCAGCAGTACATTCGTGAGCATGCGGGCGGCAAACCCTTTGCTCTTTTTCTTTCATGGGGCCCGCCGCACGACCCATATCACACCGCTCCTGCAAAATATAGGGAGCTTTTCGAGCAAAAGAAATTAGTCTTACCGGATAATGTCCCTTCACAGTATCGGGATTCGGCGCAAAAAGCTCTGGCTGGATATTACGCTCATATCGCTGCTCTGAATGACTGTATCGGCTGGATTCTTGTCACACTGCGGCAGCTTAATCTGGAAAATGAGACCATTTTTGTCTTTACGTCCGACCACGGGGACATGCTCTTTTCGCACGGCGAGCAAAATAAGCAAAGGCCCTGGGACGAGTCCATTCTGGTTCCGTTTCTTGTGCGGTATCCGGCGGCGCTCGGCAGGCAGGGAAAGACAATTGATATGCCGATCAACACGCCTGATATTATGCCGACACTTCTGGGCCTAAGCGGCCTTGATGTACCAGATACGGTGGAAGGGACAGATTTTTCCGGCGTTCTGATCGGCAGCGAAAAGCCCGCCGACAATGATGCTCTGATTTGCTGCCCGTCACCTTTTGGTCAGTGGAAAAGAGAAAATGGCGGCAGAGAATATCGCGGCATACGCACGAAGCGTTATACTTATGTCCGCGACCTGAAAGGTCCGTGGCTGCTTTATGATAATGAAAAAGACCCGTATCAGCTTAATAATCTTTGCGATAGTGCAGAGCACAGTAAACTGCAGAATAGGCTCGATAAGGTTCTCTCAGAAAAGCTAAAACAGACAAATGACGATTTTTTGCCCGGGTGGGAGTACATAAAGAAGTGGGGCTACGAGGTTGACCAGTCCGGGACTGTCGTGTACACAAGCTGAAAGGAAAGTGATCATGGCCAGAGAAAAACGCATATCGGTTCTGAGTGTTCTTACGATTTTTTTGCCAATCATGGCTGTCTCCAGTTGCGTGACCCCGCTCGCGGGGAAGCTCGCTGCGCTGGCCGCGGGGCAGTCGACCGGGATTGTGGCCGTCAACGGTGCTCTTGTGGTTCGTGCGGGCGACCGTTGGCTGCTCCGGTATCGGTATGAGGGTGTTCCTTATAAGCCGTACGTTCAAGAGTTGTTCACCCCGGGTGGCGTCAATATCCTGCGGGATGCGCCGGCAGACCATCTGCATCATCACGCCTTGATGTTTGCCGTCGCGGTCGAGGGCGTCAATTTCTGGGAAGAACAGCAGCAGCCGGGCAGACAACGGCATCTGTCGTTCGCCCATTATGTCAAGGCCGGTGACGGAAATAATCCAGAAGCAGCAGGTTTTGACGAACAGTTAGAATGGGTTAATCCCAGAACCGATGAGGTGCTGGCCACGGAGCTGCGGAGGATTTTGGTCTGCCGGATGAAGGAGCAAAATGCGACTGTGCTGAAGTGGGTTGGCAAGCTGTCGCCGCCAGCCGGCAAGGATTCTATCACGCTGACGGGCAGTCCGTACTTCGGCCTGGGCATGCGATTTTTAGAGTCGATGGATACCGGCGGCCAGTTCCATAGCAGCACCGGCCAAACCGGCGTGGAAAATACAAACGACAAACGAGCGAAGTGGTGTGCCTACGTCGCAAAAGCAGATGGCAAGGCCGTGACGGTGGCAATATTTGACTATCCGGACAACGTGCGCCACCCGGCAACCTGGTTTACGATGGAAAAACCATTCGCCTACCTGTCGGCCACGCTCGCTCTGCACAAGGAGCCGCTTAAGATAACGGCGGGCGAGCCGCTGGTGCTAAGGTACGGCGTGGCGTTGTGGGACGGCCGGGTAAGCCCGGAACAGATCGAAAAGGCGTACAGCCGATGGGTGGACTGGTCACGCTGAGCAGAGTTTAGTCCCGGTCCGTCGCCGCTACGCCTGCCCTGAGCCTGCCGAACGGGGCGACGGCTAAACTTTTGAAAAACGAGATCAATAAAGGGAGAAACTATGTTGGAAAGCAAATCAAAGAACACAGGCCGCATATTGACTCGTCGGCAATTTATTCGCCGGACCAGCACGGCGGCAGCGGCTTATGTGCTGGCAGGGGCATCGGCGCAGCCGGTGCGCGGCGCCAACGAGCGGATCGGTGTGGGCTTTATCGGCTGCGGAGGCCGAAGCGGCGCACATTTCGAGGCGGTTCACTGGCTAAAAACGCAGGCGAAAGAGCCGGTCGACATCGTGGCCGCTTCCGACCTCTATCGGCCGCGACTGCAGCAACGTGCACAAGGCTACGGCGCAAAGGCCTACGCGGATTATCACGAGCTGCTGGCGGATCCGAACGTCGATGTGGTCTGCATCTCTACGCCCGACCATCATCACGGCTATCAGGCAATCGATGCTGTTGCGGCCGGCAAAGATGTTTATTGCGAGAAGCCGGTAACGCACTGGCGGCAGTTTGACCTGACCAAACGCCTGGCGGCAGAAGTGAAAAGGACCGGCCGGGTCTTTCAGCTCGGCACACAGGGTATGTCCGACTCGGCCTGGCATCAGATGAAAAAACTGATCAGCGACGGCCTCATTGGTCAGCCGATTCACGCTGAGTGTGGCTATTTTCGCGTCGGCGACTGGGGCGAGCGCGGTATGCCGATAGATGACCCGAACGCCAAAGCCGGGCTGGAGTTGAACTGGGAGGCTTTTTTGGGCGATGCGCCGAAGCGGCCTTTTGATGTCAGCCGGTTCTTCCGCTGGCGGATGTATGAGGATTATGCCGGCGGCCCGAGCACCGATCTTTTCCCGCACAGCCTGACGCCGGTGGTATCCGTGCTCGGTGTCACCATGCCCAGCACGGTCGTGGCGACCGGCGGCAAATTCCGTTACCAGGAGCGGGAAGTGCCCGATACGTTTAATATGCTCATAGACTATCCGGAGAAGATCACGGTTGCCGTGCTCGGCACGCAAGGCAACGACTATCCCGGTGCGGGCAGTCGCGGTTCCGGGCAGCGGCTGCCTGTGATTCGCGGCTGGGAGGGCACGCTCACTATCGAAAATAATGAAATCGTTTTCATCCCTGCCCAGGGTTCGCAGAAAAAGCCGCAGCGTTTTGCCGTCGAGCATGGCGAAGATTTTGTAGGATATTGGCGGAAGTTTCTTGATTGCTGTCGGCAGCGCAATAAAGAAACGCTCAGCCCGATGGACCTTGCCTATCATGTGCAGACAGCGCTGCAAATGGGTATGCTCAGTCTTCGCGATGGCAAAGCAGCCCGGTTCGATGCAACCGCCGAGAAAATTGTCTTGTAGAATGGGGCAGCTATGCTCAAATTCGATGAGGCTCTCCAAGTCGTGACCAGTTCCGCCCGTAAGCTTGGCACCGAACGTGTGGAGCTTGGTCGGGCTTCCAATCGCGTGCTGGCAGAAGATGTTATCTGCGATATAGATATGCCGCCGTTTAACAAATCGGCGATGGATGGTTTTGCCTGTCGGCGGGCAGACCTGACAAACGAGCTTACGGTAGTTGAGACGATACCAGCCGGCGTGATGCCCAAAAAGAAGATCGGCAAGAATCAGTGTGCCAAGATTATGACCGGTGCGGTTGTGCCCGAAGGTGCCGACTGCGTGATTATGGTCGAGCATACNNACGGCCAAGATGGCCGTGCCACTATGCAATATCGCCGCCAAGGGCGAAGATGTCAAAAAAGGTGATGTTGTCCTCCGCGCAGGCGTGTTGATTAAGGCCCAGCATATTGCCGTGCTGGCAAGTGTCGGCTGCACAAGACCTCTGGTGACAATTGCGCCGAGGGTAGGCATCATTGCCACGGGCGATGAGCTGGTCGAGCCTGACCGAAAGCCGACCGCCTGTCAAATCAGAAACAGCAACAGCTTTCAGTTAGCCGCCCAGGTCGCGGGCGCTTCGGCGATACCGACACACTATGGAATCGCAGCCGATACCAAGCAAAGGATAAGTGCTGTGCTCACAAAAGCGATGGCGGAAAATGACGTTGTGATCATATCCGGCGGCGTTTCGGTGGGCGATTGTGATCTCGTTCGTGACATTCTCAAAGAAAACGGCGTCAAAATTCTGTTCGAGAGGGTCGCCGTCAAGCCGGGCCGGCCTACGGTCTTTGGTGTTGCCGATGAAATCTTTTGCTTTGGATTGCCCGGCAATCCGGTATCGGGCTTTGTTATGTTTGAGCTGTTAGTGAAGCCTTTTCTTTACAGGATGATGGGACACGATTTCAAGCCCACTTCTTCTCGCGGCCAATTGGAACGGACAATAAAAAGAAAAAACGCCGAAAGAGACTTCTGGCTGCCGGTCGTTACTAGATATGATGGCAAGGTTGCACAGATTGACTATCATAGTTCGGCACACATTACCGCCTTGTGCGAGGCGGACGGGCTAATTTGCGTGCCTGCCGGTGTGACTGAAATCAAAGAGGGAGCTACGGTTGTTGTTAGACAGATTTAACCGAAAGATAGATTACCTGCGCATATCGGTAACCGACCGCTGCAACTACCGCTGCATATACTGCGTGCCCGACAAACCTTTTGTGCATAAAGACCCCGGCGACATTCTCTCCTACGAGCAGATTGAGTCACTGACGGAAGTTGCTGCCGGAATGGGCATAAGGAAGGTCCGGCTGACCGGCGGTGAGCCTCTGATGCGAAAGGACGTCGAGCATCTGGTGGCCGAACTTGCCGCTATCCAGGGCATCGCCCAGGTATGTATGACAACAAACGGCTCGCTGCTTGCAGCCAAGGCCGCACAGCTAAAACAAAATGGCTTGGCTCGGCTGAATATCTCGGTGGCTTCGCTTGACGCCGAAAGATACCGCCGAATTACCGGCGGGGGACATTTGCGCCAGGTGCTTGCAGGGGTCGACGCCGCTCGGGATGTGAACTTTCCGGCGATAAAGATTAATATGGTCGTGCTCGATGACACCACCGAAGAAGATATTGAGCAAATGGCGGCATTTTGCCGGCGGAGGGGTCTGCAGCTTCAGACAATTATGCGTTTTTCGCTCTACAATAGGGCCGATTTGAGCAGGCGCCTGCAGACCGAGCGCCCGCCGGAATGCAGCAAGTGCAATAGACTCAGGCTGACCGCTGATGGGTTTCTTAAGCCGTGCCTTTTTTCGGATGATGAGATAAGAGTGGATTTCGGTGACATCGCCGGCTCAATACGCCGGGCTGTGGCGGAAAAACCGGTAAATGGTAACTCCTGCCGGAACAGGGTTATGAGCCAGATTGGAGGCTAAAAAGTGCAGGGAGCAGATGGAATGATTGACATAAGCGGCAAAAAAGCCACCCAGCGTACGGCTGCTGCAAGTGGATGCGTGATGCTTGGTAGTGAATTGTTTAAGGTCCTACAGGAGGGAGAATGTCCGAAAGGCAACGTCCTTGAGACGGCCAAAATTGCTGCGATAAATGCGGTCAAGGCGACAGCGTCGCTGATTCCTATGTGTCACCCGATCGGCATTGAGGCGGTGAAAGTTGACTTTGCTGCCGACGACCGGACAAAATCCGTCTGCGTAAATGTGACGGTTAAATCGACGAGCAAAACCGGAGTGGAGATGGAGGCCCTTTGCGGCGTAAGTGTAGCGTGTCTAACGATTTACGATATGCTCAAGTACAAGGGCAAAGATATGGTCATAAGCCGGATAAAGTTGCTGGAAAAAGCCGGGGGCAAGAGTGGCCACTATAAAAGGCAAGATTAAGGCCATATCTATCTGCCAAAACCGCGGCACAAGCAAGCATAACATACCCGCTGCTCAGGCCAAAGCCGGTTTTG
>JAFNGF010000062.1 GCA_017885385.1 Planctomycetota bacterium | reverse complement strand
GCAGAAAATGTCGTTAGTGTAACAAAGAGAATTGTGGATAGTGGCCTGGTTTTCTTCACACGGTCTTGCTCGCCTTAAACGGTATCGCGTGGCAAACAGAAAGGGACCTGGATTTATCTCCAGGGGTTAATAGCGGGGGATGGTTTCATACCTGCGACCTTGGCTTGAAAAAGCCAAAGGTCGGAGGTTCATAGCGGGTTAAATTCGAGACAATAAAAAGAGATAACTCCTTTGTTAGCAAGAAGTTATCTCTAGGTTTTAATAGCGGGGGCAGGATTCGAACCTGCGACCTCCACAACTCAAAGAGCATTTTGCCAAGACGGAGCACCTCCAGGACCAGTTCAGCAATCCTGAATCATATCTGGCTTACGTCCGTCACCAAAGAAGGCGGCGCGAAAAAGAGGAGTGGCGGATGAGGCAGCGCGAGGCAAAAGAAGCCCGGGCAAAAGTCCATGCGGAATTGGTTGGCCAAACTTAGACATGAGACCGGCAAGGTGCTGACAATAGTGAGTGCGCCTCTTGGCTACCCGGCGAATCGGAGAGTTGGTGCCAGCAGTCTCTCCAGAAGTAAAAGGGAAGAGAGCACACGGAAAGCAGTTGTCCGAAGTTCGGACTACTGAAATATCCAAGCAACGTCTCTCTGAGTTTCGCAAGTTGACGGCAAAAGACTAAAAGGCCAAGTCCGAAGTCTGGACTTGACTGTCCCCAACATTTCAAAAGATTAGGTTGGCTGCCCTCGGATTCTTTGGTGGGTAAACTCACTGGCAATGCGGAGAATTACACGCCGGAGGCGATAATTAACAAAGCATGATTAGATAGTTATTTTAACGTTTTGCGTTTTCTCAGTAGAACCAAGCCGCCTAAGCCGAGTAGTGAAAGCGTCATAGGCTCAGGGACAGGATTTTCGCACACTGCAACGGTGAACCAAACCTCATCGGTATAAGTACCGGGAGGAGTACACATATCAAAGCTAATTGTTAGGGATTCACCGGGCAATACGAAAGGTGCCCCGGAGAACTGAATGATCCATTTTTCTGGGTACGTTATTGTTTGCAGGTTTGTGCTCTCCGCCGTGTCAGGAACGATGCTAGCAGAAAAAGGCAGTATTGTCATCATGGTTATCACAGTATAACCGGTCCACGTAACGGATGTGCTGTTCGTAATGTTTCTGATAACCTTGAACGTCGAGGCCGAGTCCACTAAGCCATCGATGGTCATATAGTGTGCCGCGTCAGGGTCCATTTGATAAATCACATCAGTAACTGTTAACTGCTGCAAATCATAGTCAAAGGTCCATGGAAGATCTGGCGGCGCCAGAGGGATCATAATATCGATGATAGCAGCCCACGCACTGGTGCGGAAGAATGCAATTATGGCTACCAAACTAATAACAAGTCTGCATTTACACATTATTATATCTCTTGGAGGCAATAAGCATAGTATACCCGAGAAAGCCTCAAAAAACAAGGACTTCTTTTGATCCCAGCCGGCGGATCGGAGAGTTGGTGCCAAAAGAAAAGACAGGGCCAAAATCAGAAAAAGAGTTTATCCGAACTTCGGATAAATTATCACTTGCTCCTCAGCGTCTTTCCGAGTTTCGCAAATTAGCGGAGATACCGCTGCCAAAATTCAGCCCCGGTCGGTGTAGCCCCCCTGTGATACGGTTCAAGCCGAGATCGGCCATTTGCGGTGCCCAAACCCCCCGATAATAGGCCACTTCAGGACATTCTGTAGGCCGGCCGAACCGGCGCACAGAATAGGCCAAATATCTCACGAAAGGCCCATAGTGCGAGCCATTGGCAAATGAATGCTGCCCTGCAGCCCCACGTGGCCAACCAGAGGCTTTACATTGAAAGCTACGGCGGGCCAGTGTGATGTCTGAGAGAAAAAATAGCCCAGGGAAGCAAAATCCGAACTTCGGATATTGCCCCTCAGAGATTAGTCGCCCGGCGGATCGGAGAGTTAGTGCCTGAAAAAGAAAGGGAATCCTGTTTAGTAAGGTATTCATNNATTCATAGCTTCTTACTCCTTGCTTGGCGGATGAGGCCCGCATCGTTCTTTCCATTTTGTTCCGCAAACGTGCGTTTTCTAAGCAAAGTCAAACCAGCCAATCCGAGTAGTACAAATGTTGCTGGCTCCGGAATCAAAGCAACTGATGTCAGACGGGTATACAACACAAAAGGGGTGTCGCCGTAACCTCGGATGTTTATACTGTCATAGCTAATCCACCAGTCGGTCAGAATCGGCGCGGATGTCGGTAATTCGTCGCTTGAGAGAGTCCTGCCATACGGGCCCACAATACTCAGCGAGATGCGGTCGACTGAGACACCGTTGGAAAGAGGCAGATTACTTATGCTCGTAAATCCATATCTGTCTTCAGTGGGCCCCGCCAGAGGGAGGTCGTTTCCTATTGTGACAACAAAATCGACGTTACGCGGGTCAGT
The DNA here is from genome assembly GCA_017885385.1 of Planctomycetota bacterium. GTDB lineage: Bacteria > Planctomycetota > Phycisphaerae > Sedimentisphaerales > Anaerobacaceae > JAFNGF01. The sequence continues at coordinate 1,053 of JAFNGF010000062.1, read as the reverse complement.
CATAAACACAAATCCGCCAACTGTCAACATAACACCGTAAGGTGCAGTATTATACTTGTAGAGTCCCGCATATTTCGCCGGGTCTGAATCTGGTGTTGACGAGTCATAAATGTATACTCCTGTTATCATATCACCAACACTAATTCTGCCCTCCAAATTATTGATGTCCCCTACGTGCGTAATCTCACCGGTTAAGGCTATAGGTACCAGCGTGGCCTCGGCCAACGAGGGACAGAAAGATAACATCGCCACCCATGACACTATGATTAAGATAAACCGAGATACCATTGTTCAGACCTCATATCAGTTATCTCTGCTCTGCAACCTCCCACATATTCTATATCCAATGTCCGTAAAAAGCAAGTATTTTTGCTCTGCTTGGGACAGAGGTGCCGTCGGACAATCGATACACCCACGCTTTGCATGTTCACCTCCGTACATTTGTACCGCAGTGGATAGGTTTGTCGAGCGAAAAAGCCTGGGGGGTCATGTCTTTTGGCGGACCGACCTTAGGCATCGTAGCGGGCTATTTTGATTGACGTTACGGCGCTACCCTCCAATGAGGAAAGCAATACGCGTCTGAGGCTGTTGCCAATGGTGGTGCCGAAGCCTCGCTCAAACGGCTCGATAAAAAATCGCCCGTATTTGTCGGTTGATACCCGCTTGTCCCGTTCAACACGGGCGGGCAGCGCGGAACGCAAGGCAGGGGTTTTGATACCGGAGCAATCCCCTCACGGTGGGGACACGAAATCAAGGTCACACGATGTTACCTTGAAGGATGTTGGCATAAGCCGTATGCAGTCGGTGCGTTGGCAACTCGAAGCCAAGGTGCCGGAGAACCAGGTGAGCGAACAGATTTAACCTTGACGCATTCTGTTACAAGGTTGCAAGAAGCTGCTGAACCGGCCGAAGTGCCAATTCCCACGTGGCGGTGGTAGGCCGCGCGCGACCGAGATCGGCTCTCTTAGACCTTGCGCCTGGCTCTGGGAGCGTGCTTGACGCAGAGATTTTGGCTCTTTGACATTTTTGGGGCGGATGTTTGTTTGACAACGG
>JAFNGF010000061.1:2894-5393 GCA_017885385.1 Planctomycetota bacterium | reverse complement strand
CCCCGGCCTGATCAGCACTGCCCAGGTCGACAATATGGTAAAGGCGGTCATGGAGCGCCGTGAGCTTGATTCGGCTGAGGCCAAAGAGCTTGAAAAAGCTATGGACGCCTTTACCATATTGTCGACCTGGGCAGTGCTGATCAGGCCGGGGATGGGTGCGGTGACTGCATCCGTAGCCAGGATGTAGCGAATGGCCATGCGCGCCAGCCGGTCGTCTGCCTCGGCGTTTGGATTACCAGGCGAGCTGTCGCCCTTGAACAGACTATTGCTGGAGAAAGGCTTGATGCCGAAGCTGCCCACCTTGTGCTGATTCAGCGTATCGAACAGACTGTCGGTCGGCCGCACTTTGGTCTTGGCTGTGTACGGCGTCACGATGACATCCACAACTTCGGGGTAGGTCTCAATCATCCATTTTATATGGGGACGGTCGTGCGAAGAAAAGCCGGTAAAGCGGGCCTTGCCTTGTTTGCGGGCTGTGTCCAGCGCCTTCATCATCTCATCCACCTCGGCCTTGGTGTGCTGGCCGCTCTGCTCGTGCATGGTAATCCGCCAGAGGTCCACGTACTCGAGCTTTGCCTGCTCCAGTGCTTTATCCAGAGTTCCCAGCAGCGATTTGGTGGTGCGGAAACTGCCGTTTCGCATTTCCTCCTGATACCACGAGCAGCCGAGGTACATTGCGTCACGTCTGCCCCTTAGAGCTTCGGCGTAGGTAAGCACCTCCTCACTGGTGCAGGCGTCGATGTAGTTGATNNCATCGTAGCGGTTCTTTTTGAAGCCCGGATTATTTAGCTCAGCGCCCAGCCAGTTGCCGCCTTCAAACACCTTGGGCACCATCACATCGACGCGTTTCCAATGTCCGCCCAGGCACACCGCTGAGACCCATAGGCCGGTTTTGCCCAGCGGTCGATACTCCATCTGGGGGTTGTAGCTGCGGGTCTTTTTGACGGCTGCATTGTCGGCAGCAGCACTTTTGCCTGCGGCGGCACCCAGCCCCACAGCCAGACCGGCAGCAGCCACAGCGCTTTCGCGCATAAATTCCCGCCGGGTCAGATTATCCGCCTTATTCGATTGTCGTGTCTTTTGGTCCATAATTCTCTCCTTCTACTTATTATTTCAGCTCAAATTTATGTCACCCTCCCGCTTCAGGATTCACTTTGCTGTAGCACGCTTTTAGATAATCCCGCGATTGGGCCAGGTTGGCAAACATCACGTCAGGCTCCGGATGCCCGTGCATAAANNGGATTGACGAATCTGCGGTATCGAATATCCGCCAGAGCCTGGATCCACGGCGTCATATCCGTAGGGCCGACGCCGGGAAGCTGTTTCGACTCCGGATAACACTGCCAGGCATAGAAAAAGAAAAGCTGCTTGGCGCAGATCCGGATCGCATCGGGCACGGAAGCATTTAAGGCCTGAAGATGATACGGCGCCAGCGCAATGCCCAGCCTCGGCGAGGCGTTCAGGTCAACAAAAGCCTTGAGCGAATCGACAGAGTCAAGCAACGCCTGCCCGTGATTTTCGACTGCAAGATAGGAGCTGTTCTTTTCAGCAAGCTCCACCAGAGGCTTGAGGCCCTCGATGAACTGCTGCATTCGGCTGGTCAGCTCATCGGGCTTACAGGGGGGCGCACTTCCTTGAATAGCCACGCCGCCGCCCACTTTTCCGAGCAATTCTGCGTACCGCGTGTAGCCGCCGCTGTAGACCGAAAATGCAGCCAGCTTCAATTTGTGCCTGGCCAGCAGCTCCTTCAGGCCTTCTGCTCCCAGGCGTTTTGCCGCGTCATCCAGATGCGGACAGCCCTCGTGAGCCGACCAGATGTCGATTGCTTCGAAGCCCAGCTTGGCAATTTTCTCGCAGGCCTGCTCGATAGGCAGCTGCATAAAGTGGATAGACGAGGTCGATAGATGCATCCGCCACTTTCGACCGGTGGCATTATCCTGCGTCCCGCCCTGCAGAGTAAGTGCCCCGCGCCCTGCCACAGCGCTTAAAGCTGCAAATTTCAAAAAATCACGGCGATTGAAGCTCACACCTGTAGTAAACTGGAAGACATTGGCGTTTGTCAAACGTTTATGTGTCGGTTGCTGGGAGCAGCGTATGAGCAAAAAGGTGCTGGTTCCAATTGCAGATGGAATAGAAGAAATAGAGGCCGTTTGTATCATTGACGTGCTCAGGCGGGCGGGGGCCGAAGTCACCGTGGCTTCGGTCGACAAATTGCAGGTGACCGCTTCTCGCGGCGTAAAGTTGGCGGCGGATAAGCTAATCTCACAGTGTGCCGGCGAAACATACGATTTGATTGCGCTACCTGGCGGCATGCCTGGAGCCGAACATCTACGCGACTGCAAAGAGCTGGAGACAATGCTGAAAAAGCAAAGCAAAGAAAATCGCCTTTTCGCAGCNNGTTAGGAAGCTTTTCGACAAAATTCGGATGACAGGTGGCGCGATGCTGACCTAAAAGACCATGGTGCAAAAGCACAACGGCGGGGGAGGCACAAATNGNNG
>JAFNGF010000061.1:0-2825 GCA_017885385.1 Planctomycetota bacterium | reverse complement strand
AGGNNCNAAGCATNCNGCNTGGNNNCNTCGCAGCCATTTGTGCCTCCCCCGCCGTTGTGCTTTTGCACCATGGTCTTTTAGGTCAGCATCGCGCCACCTGTCATCCGAATTTTGTCGAAAAGCTTCCTAACGCCGAAGCGGTCGAATCGAGAGTCGTTGTCGATGGAAATCTTGTGACCAGTCGGGGCCCGGGCACCGCTTTGGAGTTCGCACTGACACTGGTGGAGCTGCTTTTTGGCAAAGATAAAGCCGAGCAAACCGCCGCCCCAATGCTGGTCAAGAAAACCCCGCGTGAAACGCGGGGCTAAATATTTGGCCTGCGGTTTTACCGCAGGTTGGCACGGCGACGAAACCAAAATAACTTTATGCTCAAATATATTGCTCTGCTATAATGCTCAGGAAATACTGAATGAAATCGCCTATCAAAACCTCGTACATTGGAGGCACTGTCATGCAAACGTCTTACTCCCGCCGAAAGTTTCTAAGAACCGCCGCGACCGGCAGCGCTGCGCTGGCACTGTCTGCCGCCGGTTACTCCCGCGTATTGGGTGCCAACGACCGGATCTCGATCGGCATAATAGGTTGCGGCGGCCGCGGGCTCGGCGCGCACATGCCGGGCGTACACGAGCACGCCAAGAGCCAGAACATTGAAATCACCGCCGTGTGTGACCCCTGGCGGCTTCGTCAGGAAGAAGCATCCGCCAAGGCTAAAGAATGGTACGGCCGCGAGGCACGAAAGTTTTCATCCTACCAAGACCTGCTCGCCCTGAAAGATGTTGACGCTGTGATGATCGCCTCGTGCGACCACCAGCACACCACGCATCTCAAGGCTGCCGCCGAGGCCGGAAAAGACGCCTACTGCGAAAAGCCGCTGGCGATGACCCTCGATTCGCTCAAGGATGCCTGCGATGCCGTCAAGAAAGCTAAGACGGTCGTTCAAATCGGCACACAATTGCGGAGCCTGCCAAGTTTTGCCGGATGCAGAGAGCTTTACAAAACGGGCACCCTCGGCAAGGTCGGGCGAATCGAGCAGTGCCGCAACGGCGAAATCCCCTACTGGTACGGCTACGTCAAAAACGTCAAAAAAGAAGATGTTGATTGGCAAGAATTCCTTATGGATCGCCCAGCCAGACCCTTCGACCCGGTGCTGTATTCAGGCTGGTATGGCTACCGAGAATTTTCCGATGGGCCGGTGCCGGGATTGGGCAGTCACTTCATCGACTTGGTGCACTATATTACCGGCGCAAAGTTCCCCAGCAGTTGCGTCTGCCTGGGCGGGACTTTCACCTGGAAGGATGAGCACAAATTTACCTGTCCCGACCACGTCCAGGCCTTGTGGATTTACCCCGAGGGCTTTATGGTCAGCTACTCCACGAACTTCGGCAACGGCAGCGGAAACAGCTTCAAAATCTTCGGCGACCAGGGCGTACTGGATATGGTGGAGTGGAATTCGCCGGTTTTGACCGCCGAAGGGGCGAACAGTAAGAAAAAAGGCCCGATACGCGGCAGGAATCCGGTCAAAGAGGTTCCTATGCCGGACCACTTCCTCGATTGGCTGCAATGCCTGCGGACACGCAAAACGCCCAACGCCTCTATCGACGCCGGCTACCAGCACGCGGTCGCCTGTATAATGGCGATGCAGTCGTACGACACAGGCAAAAGAATGATCTACGACCATGAGAAACGCCAGATTCGCCCAGGATAAATCCGCCTGTGGCACGGGCTTCCAGCCCGTGAAAACACGGCCAAGCCTGTCCTGAGCGCAGCCGAAGGGCCCGCCCTGAGCGGAGTCGAAGGGATGGCCGTGCCACGGATAAATTAAGGAGAGATTTCCGATGACGTCACTGGACAAACTTTCCCGCCGAGCTTTTCTTGAACGGAGCGCCAGGGTGGCAGCCACCGGTCTGGCCGGCTCATACGTTACTTCGCTGTCGGCATCCGCGAGCGGACAATCTACCGACGGCTTGTGGCAGATCGGTTGCTACACTCGTCCCTGGGACAAATACGATTACCGCGCGGCCCTGGATGCCATCGCCGAGGCCGGCTTCAAATACGCCGGCCTGATGACCACCAGCTCAAAAACTCACCTGGTGATTTCGGTTGATACCACGCTTGAAGAAGCCCAGCAAGTCCGCGAGGAAGTCAAAAAGCGAAACCTGCAGGTTCTGTCGGTCTATGGCGGCGATATTGCGGCGGCAAAGTCGCTCAAAGCGGGCATCGAAGACTTAAGGAAGCTCATCGATAACTGCGCCGCCTGCGGTGCAAAGAATCTGCTGATGGGCGGAACGGGCGACAAGCAGGTTTACCAAGCGTACTATAAGGCAATCGCCGAATGTTGCGACTACGCTGCCGAGAAAGGCATCAGCATCAGCATCAAGCCACACGGCGGCCTCAATGCCACCGGGCCTCAGTGCCGAAAAGCAGTGGAGATAGTTGCCCACAAAAATTTTCGCATCTGGTACGACCCCGGCAACATCCTGTATTATTCGGACGGCCAACTGGATCCCGTCGCCGATGCCGCCACCGTGGACGGGCTTGTCACCGGAATGTGCGTCAAGGATTACAGGCACCCCAAAAACGTTGCGGTGACGCCGGGGACAGGCCAGGTGAACTTTCCGGCGGTTCTGGCACGCCTTAAAAAAGGCGGATTCACCGGCGGGCCGCTGATCGTGGAGTGCCTTGAGCCGGCAGATGCTGAAAAAACGCTCGGCGAGGCAAAGAAGGTCCGGCTGTTCCTGGAAAACCTCACCGGGCAAAAACCTCAGGCCGCTGCCCAAACTGTCCGCCCAAGCGAAACTCTGCGTGCCGGCGTTGCGGTTGTAGAC
>JAFNGF010000060.1 GCA_017885385.1 Planctomycetota bacterium | reverse complement strand
GCGGATGCGATCAAACGTATCCAGGCATTGGACTACGTCGCGTGCCTTCACGATAACGTCCAGGATATGTACCGCGATGCGAAGAGCTGGGACCCGGCATTTATCGAAAAAAATTCGGACGGCTCGCTCATCAAGGGCGGCCGGTGGCTGGGCGGACGAGCGTATATGGTCTGTGCGCCCAAGCAGCTGGAGCTTGCCAAACGCCCGCAGAACCTGCCGGAGACTCACAGGCTCTTTTCGCCCTGGAGCTATTTTATTGACACGACCTACGCCGTTGGACCGCGTGAATGTTACGACTCGAACCATCCTATCGGTCGCAATGATGACATCGCGTGGAAAATTCGCCTGAGTGACTATGCCCGCGAGATGTTCGGCATTTTTGGCAGTGAGTGCGGCAGGGAGTGGGCGCTGCCGCACAGTGACTTTTTCGAGGGGCTGGTGGGGGTTTCAGGCCGATACTACCATAACCTTAAGCCGCAAGAGCTTGGAGCTACCGTTATTCCCTTTTTCGAGATGGTCTATCACGATTGTCAGGTATGCTATGGCAAGTACGGCTACAGCGCCCGCGATGCAGCGGAATATGTAGCCCACCACGTTTTATGTGCTCGTCCGCTGCACTATCACTCTTTTCCGGATCACCTGTATTGGCAATCGCCGAGCAGCCAGGGCGAAAAGAAGGCTGACAGCCAGACCTCAGAAAACGCCTGTTATACCCGCAGTGACAACGGCTGGGCGGAAGGTATGCATCCGGTAGACGTATTCTTGAAGAATACGCAGGAGGTGCTGGGACCTCTCAATGCTGCTACGGCTCATGATCGGCTGACCCGGCTGGAGTTCCTTACCGGAGACGGCACGGTTCGGCAGGCCGTCTACGGAAGCGGCGACGATGCGACTAAAGTGGTTGTCAATTTCAGCCAGAAAGAGGCACAGGTTACGTCGAAGCTGGGAGGCGAGGTTGTTCTGCCGGCCTGGGGATTCATTGTTGAGAGCCCGCGTTTTTTAGCCTTTTATGCCCTCCGGTGGGCGGGACAGGAATACGGCAGAGGCGCTCTATTTACGGTACGGTCGCTGGATGATAAGAACCTGGAGCAGTCGCTGCGCGTACGGATTTTTCATGCTTTCGGACCCTCAACCATTCGGTGGAGGGATTCCGATTACAACGTCGAGCGCGAGGCGGTAAAAACCCCGCAATGAATTGCGGGGCTAAATATATTTACTCCGCTGGGCGGCGATTAAATGTGCTCGACCTGGATGCCGGCGAGCTGGCAGTAGGCCTTAAATGGAAGCTCCAGGTTGCCGTAAATGAACAACTGGTGGAAGCCCTTGGTGTCACGCGAATCAGCTACGCCATCCAGCTCCAGCTCGACCGAGGTGCGGCAGCCGCCTGCCGGCGGCGTGTCGATGTTGCGAAGCACCTTGCCCGTGCCGAGGATGATTTTGCCCGGTCCGGTAAACTGCATAATAGTGACTTCTTGCCCCTCTCGCCAGAGCACCTGCGGCGCCACGCCCGTATTGGACTCGGAGTGACTGCGGAGGATAAAAGGCTCGTGTGGTTTGTCGAAGCCGTCAAGTTTCGTGGGGCAGGAGCAGTGTGCACCCATCAGCGTATTTCTGGTTGTGTTCGGAGCCGGGTCCTGCATAAAGCCGGGCCGGTCGAACAGCAGGGCCGTCAGCCGCAGCGAAATAGCCGACGTCCAGGCAGCTTCGCAGCAGCCGACCGAGCCTTCGTCATTTAGCCGCAGCCAGGCAATGCAGGGTGGGCACGGAATCTGCCGGCCATCAACTAACGGCAGACAATCGACCGAAATACCGTCGCAGTTTTCCGCAGCCATTATTCGCTTAGCCACAAAGTAGTTCTTCGCGGCGTTGAGAATATCCTGCGCGCTGGGCTCGACAATCTTCTTGGCTTCTTTGGTGTAATAGTCAGCCAAAGCTCGCACTTCGTCGGTGGTCTCGGTCTTCTTGACCTCTTCGGGCCAGCGGTTGCGGGGGATGTAGTGAAGTGTAGTGCCGATGACCTCGAGGTGATTGTCGTTGGTTTTGTCGCCTGCACAAATACAGATACGCGAGTTTTTCATGCCCCAGACAGTCTTGAGCATTTTTACGCCGAAGTCCAGCCAGTCCAGGTCCTGCGTGGCGGCCACATATACGCCGGGGATCTTCCGCGTCGCCTGCAAGTCGCCGGTGAACGACGTTCCCATCGGGCTGAATATGATCGTGGGCACAGTGCCGCGATTCTTGGCGATGTTGTTGGTGTGACCCCACGAATCGAAGCCCGTATGGTGCAGGCACATGCTCACGATCATAAGTCCATCCGGCGGGATTCTCTTGACGCTGTCGAGGAATGCACTCACCCTCTCAGAATCATATAACGGCTCACGCACGACGACCAGGTCCACTCCATGCTTTTTGGCGGCGGCGTCCAGTATCTCGGTATATTGGCGCTGAAGTGCCTTGATGTCGTATTGGGCGCCGGGCCAGCCCATCCAGTATTGCTCCACGTTGGGGCGGACAAAACCTACACGGATCAAAGGCTTTTTCGCCGATTTGGCCTCGGCTGCAAACAGCGACGATGCAAAGTCCAGAAGGCCCATATTCGAAGTTGCTGCCAGTGCGCCGGCAGCGGTCATAAAGCTGCGGCGATTCATCTTTAGCGGACAGCCCAATCCCGCACGAGTCACTTGGTCGTTCATTGCAATATCTCCTTACAAACTCGAATCCGGCGTTCAAATAATACCGTTGGGCGTATCATAGCCCGTTTTGTAATTGTTTGTCAAAGTTTTTGTTGATCTCTGTTTTTTGAAAGGATTTGATTGATTGGCTCGTCGCCGTGCCGGCGACGGCTAAACTGGCCCGCCAGACGTATGGCGGGCTGATGGGTGACAATCACGTTGAGTGAGCAGAAATAATAATGGCGAGCGCTCCTCCCAGCCGCTCGCCTTGCGACATATTGCTTTACGCCTGAGGCCCTACACTGAAGTGCGGACCTTCGACTTGGGCTGCTTGGTGCTGCGAATCGCCGCTAAGGCGGCGGATTTGTCATCGGCAAATTCAAAGACCACGTCAAGAGCTGCCTCTTCGAATGTATTTCTGGTTTCAGGAGCCAGGCCGAAAAGAATCAGCCTGCGTCCGTGATCGGTCAACAGTTTGCGCAGCTCCAGCAGTTTCGACAGACTTGCCGACGTCACAATATCGACGCTGGACAAGTCAACCACCACGTCACAGCCGCCTCTGAGTCGCACCAGGCTGCCGACAGTAGCCAGCTCAGTGCCGGTATCCGGCTCCGGATGCAAATCGACACTGAGTATGTCCGCAGATAAATTCCTTATTGCCATTGTTGTATTCCTGATTTATCCGCCAGACGTACGGCGGATTAAACTCGCTGCAGCCTTGCACCTCAAATTCTGCATCGGCTATAAGGCAGGCCAAGTTGAGCAAAAACGGGCAGAATCTTGCCAACCAGAATACAGGAGACAGAAGACAGAATACAGGAGAGAGAATACAGAATTGCGAACCTTGTTTCCTGCTTTCTGTTTTAGAGGTTCTAACAAAACGAAAGATGCCGTGCAGCTGTCATCGCCGCCCCGTAGCATAGAGTCCGTAGCATATCAATTTTTGGACCCCGACTTGTCGGGNNGGGGTTTAGCCGACGGCGGGACGGCGTCGGACCCCCCGCTGTAAACTGCGAGGGGAGCGCCACCCTCAAGCCCGGCCCTGCGCAAGCACTCGTCTCGGCAAAGCGCCAAGCCGTAGCCGGATGGGCAGGGCTTGGGGATGGGAGTGTTCAAAGTCGGCTGAACACGTACGAAGCGGGAATCCGCTCTTTTACGTTTTTTTTCCGGACTCCCGCCTGTGCGGCAGTGACAAGCAGCAAGCCGTACTATTCATTGTGTTAGGTGCTGTTAGGGTTCGGTGTCTTCTGCCTGCTGTCGTTTCACGCTTCAGGCGCCACCCGGCACGATGCTCAGTTCGACAGGCAATCCTTCGCCGGGAGCTATCAGGAAATTCGTGGCAAGATACGATAAATTTACTTTGCGCTGCCAGTCCTTGATTTTGACCTTGACCGTAATGGTGTCGTTGGCCGGCAGAGTTAGTGTCGGCGGGCCTTTTCTACCTGTCTTTTGCAGTTCGATATCAAGCGCCGAATTGTTTGTAATCTCAAACCACACCTTTCCGTCATGCCTGGAGGTGGGCTGTTTGATTTGAACCGCCGCTTTGAAAATCGCCTCGAGATATTTTTGGCTGCCGATAAGCTGATT
>JAFNGF010000059.1 GCA_017885385.1 Planctomycetota bacterium | reverse complement strand
TACCACTGCCAGTGTCCATTGCCGGCCTGGGCTGATAGCTCGCTCATCAGCGGCAGATTGTCTGAGGCAGCCCGACGCCAGGCCCCATCGCCGAAGCCGCCATCGTTCTTGCCAGGCGGCATCAAGTACATCGGATAATAGCCGACCTTTGCGAAGTAAGGCTTGTTGTATGCGTTGATGCCCATAGCCTCGCGCATCACGTCCGCCCACCAGGTGAATCGGCCAATGTAGCTGCTCCAGTAGCTGGAGCCTTCGTGCCAGCCGCCGTCTTCGTCGCTCCAGACCGGATACACATTGAAAAAGACGTTGGCCGCAAACCACACCCAGTCTTCGGCGCCGTCAATCTCATTGAGAAAAGCGATGCCGACCTCGCCCAGCTTATGCCAGGCCCGATTGGAGTGGCTTGAATAAGGCTGCCACAAATGGCGGGGGCACAAATGCTGGTACATCTCTTCGCCGCGAACCTTCATCACGGCCCGGCAGATATTCTTTTCATCCTCGGTCAGAAGGTCATTAAGGAATGTGTACGTGCGCGAGAAATGGTAGGCGTAAGGCATTCCCGCCTCATCGTTGTAGCGGTAGCCGGTGCTGCCTTTTGGGTCCCACTTTGCACATTCCAGCAGAATTCGCTTGGCCTCAAGCCCATATCTCTCGACCTGGCTCGAGACAGGTTTTTCTTGCCCACCAAGGAGGCGCGTAAATGCCAGCGTCGCAGCGCTATTTAATGCGTTAATCGTATAGACGCGGTTGCCCCACCAGATTTCGCGCCATTCTTCGCTGAGCTGCTGCATTCCGGCAGGGTACTTCGGCGGCTCTTCGGTGGCGGGCGGCTTGGCCAGAATCTTTTCACATTCTTGCACGAGACTGCGATATTCCGCGCTCATCTCGCCCCGCGCAAGCTTTTGCAGCCGATCCAGATTTTCCGGCCGGACGAAGAGCCGGGGATGACTCTTGGGTATCCGCGAGATAAGCTCCTGGCGTGGCGGCAGCGGCATCGCCACCGCGTCTTGGGCAATGATAAATGTTCGCGGCTGACTCCAGTTTGTATATGTGCCTTGTCCATCCTTTCCACGATACCGCCAGGTGTAGGTTCCCGGCTTGAAGGTCTGCGGTGGGCAGTGAACATTGAATTCCAGGTTTTTCGCCTGATACTCAACCGCGCTGAAATTCGCGTCACGGGCCGCTTCGATTTCCCAGGTTAATCCCTTTTGCGGTCGCCAGCTGAAGCTTGGCGGATTCACCTGCGAGACCGTCCCTTCGGCAGGGCGGTAGCCCCATTCTTCAGGCCCGGCAGGGCGTTCATCCAGTTTGAGATTCGGCTGCGAAGCCAGTACGGGGCCAAACAGAAGTAATACAAACAGACTGCCCGCGATAACTTTTTTAGATGTCATGCTCTGTGCTCCGACCCGGCTACGGCACGCTCCGCCGTGACCAGAAGTGAGCCGATCAGCTCTTGGATATTTGCAACGCCGTGCCGGGCGCAGTATTTTCTTATGCCATCAATGATTTTCAGCACACAGCCCGGCTCAATGAAATTTGCCGTGCCGACAGCGACTGCCGATGCGCCGGCAATGATGAATTCGAGAGCATCCGAAGCGGTCCTGATGCCGCCCATGCCCAGAATCGGTATGCCGCGCGCTTTAGCGACCTCGTTGTAGACCTTATTGACCAGGTATACTGCTATTGGTTTTATCGCCGGGCCGGACAAGCCGCCCGTTTTATTGGCAAGAACCGGCTTACGAGTTTCAATGTCGATAACCATCGCCGTAAAAGTGTTTATCATGCTGAGTGCATCGGCACCAGCTTCTACCGCCGCTTGGGCAATCGCGCTGATATCTGTCACGCACGGTGACAGCTTGACCATCAAAATCTTTTGGCCGGCTGCCTTTTTAACAGCCGATGTAATCTCTGTCACTTGCTGCGGATCCCTGCCGAAACTGATTCCGCCTTTCTCGACGTTCGGGCAGCTAATATTCAGCTCAAACCCGGCTATTGCTTTTTCGTTAGCCAGCCGCTCAGTGACAGTGACACATTCGGCGATGGTCTCGCCGGCAACATTTACAAAAACCGGCACGGTCATTGTCTCGATAATGGGCAATTTTTCTTCGATGAATTTATCCAGACCGATATTTGCCAGGCCGATAGCGTTGAGCATCCCGGCATCGGTCTCGACTATTCTCGGCGTGGCATGGCCCTGTCGCGGCTTGAGCGTGATACTTTTAGTGATAAATCCGCCGAGCTGGCTTACATCCATAAAGTCCGCCAGCTCATCGGCGTACCCACACGTCCCCGAAGCGGTAAAGACGGGATTAGCCAGCTTTAACGCCGCAAAATCAACCGAAATATTAACCGTTCCGGTCATAAATCGAAAATTACCTCTTTGCTCTCGAATACCGGCCCGTCCTCGCAGCAGAGCCTGTAAATAGTCTCATTTGACCCTTCCACTTTGCATTCGACTGCGCAGCTCTGGCATACGCCGAAGCCGCAGGCCATCCGCCGCTCCATGCTTATCTGGCAATCAATTCTCTTTTGATTAGCGATTTCAGCGATCTTCGCGAGCATCGCTTCAGGGCCGCAGGCATAAATAATAGTGGTCTGCGGCGCTGGGCAAGTCTCTTCAAGCCATTGTGCCAGACAGCCAGTGACCAGTCCAGCAAATCCAGCAGAGCCATCGTCAGTCGCTACCAGCGATTTTATGCCATAGCCGGCAAACTCCGGAATGGCAAAACCTAATTGCTGTGAAATCGCATCCAATTTGCTCTCAAAGGGCAATTCTTTTGCGGTCTTGGCGCCGGC
>JAFNGF010000058.1 GCA_017885385.1 Planctomycetota bacterium | reverse complement strand
ATGCGAATCAGGACTGCACAAGGCCTGAAAGGACAAGATGGCTGCGAGACGTGCCGCCGTGCTGCACAGGCGCGGTAACATGCTCGTGCGCCGACTGCCGGATAAGGAGTCGTAGCTGTGGTTATATCAGAACACCAATTTTACCTTCTCGCTGAGCGGTACAAGCTCTCTCCGACACAAAGAAAAATCGTGCACTACTTGCTCAGCGGCATCCACGAGGCTGAAGATCTTGCGCGCATATTTAGCGTGGCTCCGTCCACCGTCGAGAACCAGTTCTTCCGCGTGTTCAAAAAGATGCACCTGGCCTCAAAAACAGACGTTCTTTATAGATTCGTATCCGATGCAAAATCCATAGACCCTTAACATGCCGGCATTTAGAATGGCCTGCCACAGAACTATCGCTTTTCTAATACTACAACGCCATTTAGGTTCTCAAAATGCAACAACGTATAGCTTTTAAGTCGATTCCCATTTCACGCAATCGCCTGCGTTTTTTCCGAATATGGCAACGGCGAGAACGAGCTATACGCAGTTGCGTTAAGGTAATAATTTCCGCTGTCTTCTCCAAAAATCTTTCTCTGACTTTGCCCGTCAACCAGAAGGATCGAACCAGCGCCGAAGAAGCCGTGCGAATCTGGCAAACCGTAAACTCCGGGTTTTTCCCCCCGCCACAACTGATGGACTTTGGCCAGAAACAAATGACTGACGGCGGTGATGATAAGATGGCGACGAAGGGACCTGTAATTGCGAACCTCGAAGTGGCTCAATCCGAGCTCATTCTTCTCATCTTCAAAACACCGTTCCACATGCCAGCGAGAAAAGCCGACATGAAGCAGGACCTCCAGCGGAGTGCCGTCCGGAGCATTGGAGACAAAGAACTTGACTTCTTCGGGGTTTTCAACGTTGCGGGCAATAATCAGCCAATGGGGGCGCGTCGGCAAGCCGTCGCGTTTAAGGTAAAACCGGGCGGCTTTAGCCTCCCAGACCACCGGCCCTTTTGTCGTGTCCTTGATGTAGAACTTTTCCCACGGAATCTTTCGCAACACCGGAGAATGAAGCATCAGTTGTTTTACATTACTGGCCGAAGGGCTTTGGGCTTTGAGCCTTTCGACCGGTTCAATCCGACCGAAGCAATCATCGAATCGTCGCAGATACTTGTTCAACATAGGTTCCAATTGCTTAATCTGTTTGGCGTCCATTCCGTATCTCCTTTCAGAATAATAGGTTAAGTTTTCTGCAAAATTCATAAATATTTGTTAAATAACGGCTTATAGCGTTATTTTTCTTGCAATCTCCTCCATCTTGGTTATTATGTAAGTGGTCTTCACAAAACAACTTACAACCAAAACACAGGAGATTTTGTCATGTATCACAATCAAACATCACTGTTTTATGACCTCCAAGAGCTTGTCCGAAACTCGTCGCTGCTGCGAAAATACTACTATCTCTTCAAAGCCCTCGACCTTTCCATCCTGCCCGACAGAAACCACGGCGTCGGCAGAACCGGCCACTCACAACATGCCATGCTGCGGGCATTCATCGTAAAGCATCTCGAACAAATCAAATCTGTCCCGCAACTCATCCACTATATCGAAGCGATACCGCCGCTTCTGGAACTGTGCGGTTTTACGCTCGGCGATATGCCCGATGAATCCCAGTTCTATCGATTCCAGACAGATACCGATAATGCCATCCTCAAGAACATTCATCACCAACTCAATCAGCGCCTTGTCAAACAGGGACTGGTCAGCCTTGATACACTTATCATCGACTCAAAACCCGTTATGGCTGCCACCAAAGAAAACAACTTCAAAAATCCTGCTCGTAACACCACCAATAAAACAAAAAAACCTATACGGAATCCCGCCGCGACGCTGAGCTACTATTCCTGTCAGATCATCAACGGCAAAAAGGAAAACATGGTATTCTTCTGGGGCTACCGAACGCATGTCATCATTTCAAAGGAAGGGTTTGCGCTTGTTGAAATAACCCTGCCCAATAACATCACCGATCAGGAAGTCGCCTTTAAACTGCTTAGAGAACTCAAACGCAGATACAAGCTCAAAAAAGGCTTTCTGTTCCTTGGTGACAAGGCCTATGATGTCAGGGAACTTTATACCTTTATCGTCGAGCAGTTGAAGGGAAATCCGTATATCCCCATCAATCCAAGGAATCAAAAGGACGATAAGGCATTTGGACCCCATGGCTGTCCGATCTGTCAGGGTGGCCTTGAAATGAAATCTACCGGCAGATGGACCGAGGGAAATCGTGATCGTGTCAAGTTCCGCTGTCCATTAAAGACCGCCAAGAAGAAAACCGCCGCACAAAAACAAGTCTGTCCAGCAAGTAATCCATCCTTCGATACGGGCAAATGCTACGGCTGCACCAAATATCTTGATGTCACCGACGATGCGCGTGCTCGTGTTCCCAGAGATTCAAAGAAATTCAAGAAAACATTTAAGAACAGGGAATTCGTCGAGCAGTATTTTGCGCGGCTGGGTGACCGGGAAGTTGAACAGACCACGCACTATACTTTGAAAACCGTACGCAATCAGATGACCATCGCTCATTTGACCGCAAGCCTGATCGGCGTTGCCGCTGCCATCCTGCTCAAACAGCCCGATAAAATGCGCTGCCATAAGACGTTTGCACAACTGCCAACACAGCGTATGACTGGCTGATGTGCCGCCAGTTGACGTTGAATGATTAACTTTTTAAAGAGCAATGACACGGGCATCAAAGATACCCTGCCTCTATAAAGGCCTTTCGGCCTTAAAAAACCTCAAAACTCATACCATGCTGCAAAAATCATCGGCTCCGACTCAAATCCATCGTTTATCAACTCTGACCTCTGTCAAAAATCGCTCATTTTGCAGAAGTCATAATAATAGGTTCTGAAAGAAGATAT
>JAFNGF010000057.1 GCA_017885385.1 Planctomycetota bacterium | reverse complement strand
CCACAAAAACTGCCACAAAATCAAATATTGTAAATGAAGCAACATTACCTGCATTACTATAAGTATTTTGCAGTCTGGGACTTATATTAATCGGGGTGACTGGACTTGAACCAGCGACCTCCTGCTCCCAAAGCAGGCGCTCTAGCCAAACTGAGCTACACCCCGATGCCGCCGGCCTCGTGCCGGGTTTATATTAGCCCATCTTGTCTAAAAAAATGCACACCACTATTCTACACCAACCGCCCCGATATTCCAATATTTCATACTCTCAATCACAACCTCGCCTGGTCAGGTCGCACAGCCGCCTGTTATGGCTAGGCAAAAAAATTTGCATAACCGCTGCCTCTAAGGTATAATACAATATATTATTTCCCTGCTGAAAACCAGGGTTCTCGACTGGCAAGGATGCGGCTGCTTCTACGTTTAACAGCCGAACGGATGTTGCGGCGAACAAAACTCTTAAAGCGTGCATATACTATGCTTGCGAGAGACTTGGCTTCTGATTGATTCGAGCAGGCGGCAAGGCAAAAAAGCTATCGGGGATCATAGGAGAATCGAAAAAACCTGGCAAATTGACGCATCAGGTTGTAGGAGGTAAATGACTATGGCCGGCATGTTTTATTCATTGAAAGAGGCGGCCGAGAAGCTTAACGTAACCGAGGTCCAGGTGAGGGAGTTGGCCAAGCAAGGCAAGTTGCGTGAGTTTCGTGACGGCTCGAATTTGTTATTTAAGGTTGATGAGGTTGGGGCCTTGATGCCTGAGCAAGGCACGGATGAATCCAAGGATGATTCAGCTCAATCAAAGAATCCAAAGCGGCCGAAAAGGGCAAAAAAGCCCGAGCCGACAGAACAGATGGAGCAAGAGCCGATAGAGTTGGAAGAGCCGAAAGAGCCGTTTGGCGTGGCGCAGCCGGAGCAAGAGGCAGCCGCGACACCGCCGCTCGCCGAGAAACCTGCGATCGCCGATGAGATTGGCGGTGCCCAAGGCGAGGAAATCTCACTGGCGCCCGAAACCGGGGCTCCAGCCGCAAAAAGCGAGCTGACCGATGCGGACACCGCCCTGTCCGGTGAAGGGGTCAGCGTTCTTGGGGAGACCGACCAAGATTACGCCGTCACCGATGATACGATGGCTGAGACCGCGGTCGCACCAGGCACTACCGGCACGACACCCGAAGCCCCGCTGGAGGAAGTTGAAGAAGACGTTAATTTGGATAGTTTCGGCAGCGGGTCGGGACTATTGGACCTCTCACTCCAGGCTGACGACACATCATTAGGCGGCATCCTTGACGAGATTTACACCTCCGAAAGCGGCGAAGCCAAGGAACCAGCGGCGGCCTCATCTGAGGAAATGGCTGCCGAGGCGGAGCAGATGCTGCCGGAGGAGGAAATCGCGGCCCCAGAACTGGCTATGGTGGCACCGATAATAGCTCCTGCATACATGGAAGTCGAGCCGGATGTGCAGAGCAAAACGCTTGGCATGCTGCTGTTCCTTCCGCTATTAGTCCTTGTCTACACAGCAGTTGTGGCCGTCGCAGGCCTAAAAGGCGTGATGCCCTCAATTCTGGCCCCCGTGCAGGGCGTAATCTGGTATATGCTCATCGGCGCGTTCGTGGCAACAGGCTTAGTGGTGGGCGGCGCTTTTGTCCTGACCGGCAATCTCGCCTTGACGGCTAAGAAGGGAAAAAACCTGAAAAAAGGGAAAAAATCCAAAAAAGCAGAGGAACCTCCGCCCGCGCCGGAGGATGCTGGCTCGTAACCCTTTGCTAACTGAATAGTTGCAGCCCTTTTTGCAGACCCCAAAAGGGCTGTTTTCTTGCGCACGAAACCTCGCAAATTGCACAAAATAGGCGGGCATTATAATTCACCCAGACTAACACTTCTCAGGCTTGTCAACGCATCCTATTTTCCCACATTAGAACCCTCGTCGGGCAGTTTATTCGTAGCGAGATGCCTCGGATTGGACACCTGGTTTTTAAGACTTTNNGCGTGTTTTGAGCAGAAATTAACAAGAAATGCACACTTTTTGGCAAAAAATTTCAGGACATTTTCGGTTGTCGACCTTCACTTCATTTTTTGGCCATTTTGCCTCTTGACAGGGCACGCCAATTGTGCTTTGAAGCCTCTGCCAGAACGCAAGGCAGAATTCAGACACGAACCCCAGTGGGCTGCGGATACCCGATCCTCGATGCTCGATACACTGTGTAAGGCGCGTAGGAGGGCATTTGGGCTGGGCGGCAAAGTTCAAATACCGCTCTTGTTATGCCGCTTAACCGAACAGAGTCACGCGTTGCCGGTCAGCGGGAGTTGACACAAGTGATAAAAATAGGTACAATACCGATAAATAGGAGAATTTATTAGGATTTATCCTTCCGGGAGGCTAACTGTACAGGCTCAAAGCAAAGTTATCGAAGAGCTGGAGCGTATCCTTATAGGGGTGCAGAATCAGTCAGGTTCAGAAGAAATTATAGCTGTGTTCCTTGTCAAGAGGGTTGAAAAATGACTGGTACCACAAGACAGAATTCGAGGGGTATGGCCTACATCGCAATTGGAGTTGTTCTTTGTGCGAGTGCAACCCAGGCCGCGATAGAGAAGGTATTCACTTCAGATGGGATTATCCAGACAGGCGACATTTACGACAAGGTTGAGGTTCGAGACACCAAGCCTTTCCGTACGACCGTCAATATGACCGGGGGCATGATAGGGCACCCAGGAGACCCACAGAGCGGTATGTTTACGTATGACTCGAGCACAGTTAACATTTCGGGCGGAAAACTGCTAGTGCTTCACACATGCAACTCAAGCACGATAAATGTCTCGGGTGGAGTTATTGGATTTCCTGGTGAGAACGTCAGAGAGACGGTGACAGCGAGTGACTCAAGTACCATTAACCTATATGAGAAAGGCTTTATTGAGGGTGGCAGCGCTAGCTCGTTTGAATTGTATGATTCAAGCACGTTGAATGCATATGGAGGTCACGTGTCTGTGTTCTTCACCGCGCACGATTATAGTGTTGTGAACGTATACGANNGGATCTTTTTTCGATATAGCTCTTGCCGACCATAGCACGGTCAATATCTATGGCGCAGGCTTAGCAACACCAGAGGGGGCGTTCTATTTTAGCGCTTCCGCTACAGTTAATATTTACGGCTATGACTTCGAATATAATCCGAGGTGGCGTTGGTCTGATGATCTCATACACGGACCGAGGTGGGTAAGCAACCTAACAGGTCGTGGGTTCGACGG
>JAFNGF010000056.1:486-3646 GCA_017885385.1 Planctomycetota bacterium | reverse complement strand
ATCAGGTTATCAGGGTATCAGGTCAGTCTGACTCAGGCCAAGATAGCATCTTCTGATGCCCTGATCTGCTGATATTCTTCATCCTATTTTCCTGATGTCCTGATATCCACCTGTGTCGTTTCACGGTTTTCTATCCCGAGACTTTATTCGGCGTCTGTGTGAACTTGTCTATTTCTGCAAAAAGCTCCCAGGTTTTTTTTGCCTCTTCTTCATCCACAAGCGATATGGCAAAACCAGCATGTACCAGCACTAAGTCGCCGAGCTTGGCTTCCGGCAGCAGCGTAGTCTTGGCCTTCCAGCGGTTGCCCATCGCATCAACAACCGCGTTGTCTTTATCCAACTCCACTACCCTTGCCGGTATAGCCAAACACATAATCCGTCGCTCGTATTTCGTACTTCGCCCGAGTGGTGCCCTCGGACTTGTTTCGGGGTATTACGAAACGGTAATTCTATTGTTTGATACGTTTCGGGTCAATCTTTGGTTTGAAGAGAGGTTGAATCGACCTCTGTGCTGCAATTCTGGCTATCCCGATTGAATGAGGTTCGGCAAAAAACCATTGACGATAAAGAATAGTTAGTCTATGTCTATTGTGATATATATTGATTGTAAGAGGCTTGATTGAGAGAAATAGGTCTCACTGAGATGTATTATCAACTCGAACTAGTCTATGGTGGCTTAATTCTCATGGCTCTTGTGACCTATAGAATTAAGAACCGGTTTCTTCTTTGGCCATTGGTACTAATTCCACCTCTATTTCTCGTCCCGCTATACTGGATTCGCATTGATTTACTAACGATGATTTTTTGGTTACCTGCAACATTAGCTGTTACGTGGTCGGGTATCAGTTTGGTCATAAACGGAATTAGAGGTGTTGTGAGACTGCTAACAGAAAGACCACAGGTTAGGTTATTCAAAATAAGACTGATTCGACCATCGCTAACCATTATGATTTTCTTATTCGTTAGTCTAACTGTTCATCTCTCGAAGGTATCGGCAGACAAGTATGCAATAGAGACGAGCAAAAAGATACAAAAGCAGGCAAAAGTTGATGGCGTATGTCCCGATAAGATCGAAGGCTGGTCAACTGGCGGGCAGGACAAGACTACCTGTCATACTTTATATGGAGACTATGGAACAAAATATTGGTTAGAGTATGTAAGATCAGAAGATAAGAAAGAATTTAGAATTCATGTAAAACATGCGTTTGATGACGTGTTAGAAATTACTGGTGGCGTCGACCAGAGACTGAAGGCGACATTATATGCTGATCCTACACGTAAAGAGATTCCCATCGTTGAAGATAAGTGAATAGCGAAGATTCTTTTGATCTCTTGAAGTTTTCTATCAATACCTTACGCCTCACGGGATCCAAGACGTGCGGCGATTGCTGCCTGGCCGAGCGAGAGTCCGCCATCGTTGGCGGGAACCTCGCGGTTAAATAATACGGAAAAATCCTCCCTTTTCAACAGCTCGATCAAGCGATTCGTCAGGTATCGGTTGCAGAACACGCCGCCACTTAATGCGACAATGTTGAGTTTCGCACTTTCTCTGGCCTGTTTAGCCATCGCCAGTAGGGCGATGGAAAGCGTGTTATGAAACTTTGCTGAGATTACCGGAGCGGGCAGGTCTTTTTTAACGTCCGCGATAAGCTCCTTTAGCGTTTTGCCCAAATCAAGCTCCACTGCCTCGTTGGCTCTACTTATAAGCTCAAAGTCGTAGTGGTCTTCAATGCCGCTCTCAATAATCGCCTCCAGGGCCATCGGCAGTTGTGCGTCAAAATGATTGTAGCCGCCCAAGCCGAGCATAGCGGCAACCGCATCGAAAACCCTGCCCAGGCTGGAAGTCTGGACACAATTAACGCCCTTCTCAAGCTGCTTGAATATGTATGTCGTATGTCGTAGGTCGCATGTCGTATTTTCATTCGACTCCGGCTCAATTCTCTCCATAAGCCAGTCAAAATTCGGCAGTCGAAAATCTTTGCCCCAGCTTTTTTTCAGCAGAGACAGCAACGGCCTTACGGCTTCTTTGCTTGCCTTATCTGCGCCGGCCAAGTCATAGTAAGCTAAGTGTCCAAAACGCTCAAATTTCTCCAGCGATGCTATCAAACATTCGCAGCCCCAAATCGCGCCGTCAGTCCCGTAGCCGGTGCCGTCACACACAATGCCGATGACCGGGCCGCTAAGACCATGTTCAACTAAAACCGATGCAATGTGCGCCCAGTGATGCTGAACCGCAATAATCTTAACGCCGGATAGTGACCGGGCGTATTGCGTCGATAGATACGCCGGGTGAAGGTCGCAGACCGCGACTTTCGGCTCGACCTCAAATAGCCCCCGCAGATGTTCGATTGAGTCGATGTAGTGGTGATACACCTCCGCGTCTTCGAGGTCGCCGATGTGCTCGCTGCAGATAAGCTGATTTTGTTTGGCAAAACAAAAAGTATTTTTAATATCGGCCCCTGCCGCGAATATGTCTTCTCGGCAGTTCTCTTCCATAAAAATTGGGGTGGGGACATATCCTCTGGCTCTTCGCAAGGGCGCCGGCCGGCCGTCTATGAAATGAATAATAGAGTCGTCAACCTGCCGATAGATTTCCCTGTCGTGCATTAGAAAGGCGTCTGCGACTTGGCCCAGTTTTTCCAGCGCCGTTTCGTTTTTGCAGATCAACGGCTCATCGGAGATATTGCCGCTTGTCATCACCAGGACTTCTACGCCCTGCGCAAAAAGCAGATAATGCAGCGGGGCGTAACAGAGCATAAAGCCGAAGGTGTCAACGCCGCCGGCAACGGATGGAGCGATTGACGAGCCTTCCTTTTTCGGCAGTAAAACAATGGGACTCTGCGGACTTTTCAAGACCTGCTCGGCTGTTTCGCCGACGACGGCATATTTCTTTATCGTTTCAATCGAGTCCGCCATCAAAGCGAAGGGCTTATGGTCTCGTCTTTTGCGCCGCCTTAGTCTTCGTACTGCTTGCTCGGCCAGGGCATCGACAGCGAGGTGGAATCCGCCGACGCCCTTGATTGCCACGATTTTCCCGGCTCGAAGCAATCCGGCTGTTTCAGCGATGCTGCTATCGGTTTTTACTACTATTGTATGTCCCTTGCTATCTGTCAGCCAGATTTTTGGTCCACAAACAGGGCAGGCGACCGGCTGGGCGTGA
>JAFNGF010000056.1:0-480 GCA_017885385.1 Planctomycetota bacterium | reverse complement strand
TATTGGGCCGGTCATAAGGAATGGTTTTGACGATTGAATATCTCGGCCCGCAGCTGGTGCAGTTGATGAATGGATATTCGTGCCGGAAATCATCTTCATCTGCCATCTCGGCGAGACAATCTCGGCAGGCGGCAATATCAGCCGTTACCTGGGACAGGGCGGTTCCCTGCTGGTCACTTGGTTTTATCGTGAATTTGTCTTGCCCCTCGACGACGGCTGCATCAACCGAACTGCAGGATTTTATCTCGGCTAACGGAGGTTTATCGTCGGATTGCAGACGGGCTAAGAATTCAGCGATTGTTTTTTCTTCGCCCTGCAATTCAATTGTTACGCCTTTTGTGTCGTTGTAGACCGTACCGGCCAGCCACAGCCGGCAAGCCAGTCGGTACACAGCAGGCCGAAATCCACCGCCCTGCACGCGACCCGTTACAAGTATTCTCTGTCTCTTACTCAAAATTCTGAATCTTCCTCCTCTCACTG
>JAFNGF010000055.1 GCA_017885385.1 Planctomycetota bacterium | reverse complement strand
ATTCCTGTTCGGTCCAGAGATTTTTGTCGCCGGCCTCGCTTTTGCCGTCGTAGTCCAGGACCCAATCCTTTGCCTGCCAATGACCCTTGTGACCTGCCTCTTGTTTCCAGCCGCGAAGGTGGCGACAAAAATCTCTGGACCGAACAGGAATTCGGCAATTTCACTCTTATTGTGGACTGGCGTCTGCCGGCCGAACCCAAGATCGATAACGTGCCGGTCGTTCTGCCGGATGGCTCGGAGGCTGCCGATTCACAGGGCAAACCATTGACTGTCGCTGTACCTGACGCAGGTGATAGCGGCATCTATCTTCGCGGAGATTCAAAAAGCCAGATAAATATCTGGAATTGGCCCGTCGGTTCGGGCGAAATCTGGGGTTATCGAACCGACAAGAATATGCCGGCGGAAGTGCGAAAGGCTGCCACGCCCATTCTGAACGCGGATAATCCGCCGGGGCAGTGGAACCGCTTTGAGATTACTGCCGTCGGCGAGCGTGTCACCGTGAAAGTAAACGGCAAAACCGTAATTCGCCAGGCCGAGCTTCCCGGCCTGCCGAAGCGCGGGGCCATCGCCCTACAACATCATGGCGACCCGGTACAGTTCGCCAACATTTTCATCAAGGAGCTTGACTGAGATACGGAGTCACATTTTTGACCTACTTCGCTGAAGCTACGTAGGTCATCCTTCGTGGCTCCCTTGCGTGAGCGAAGAAGGATGGTTGGAAAGGGGGCGGTCATGATGAATATCAACCATCATGGTAAAAAGGCTGTTTGCACTATTTTCGCGGCTGTGGTCCTATGGATGTTTGCAGCGCACGCTTCGGCATTGCCGCCGGACCCGGATAATGCGGCTTTGCTGTACTATCAGGCGTTCCTACTTCGCCCCCAGCCCGAGGATGCGACCGAAGCACAGGTAAGCAAGGTCCTGCGGGGCGCCGAACCCGATGACAACGTTAGACAATACGTGCGCTTCTGTCGCGAAACGATCGAACTGGCAGAGGCCGCCGGCCAGATGCCAAAATGTGATTGGGGGATGCGGTACTCGCAGGGATTCAGGGTTCCGTCGCCACCACCACTGCAACATGCGAGCGCTCTTACGTCGCTTCTCGAGGTGTCTGCAGCAGTTCTTGCTACTGACGGACATTACCGGGCAGCCCTTGCCCGATGTCTGACAATACGCAGATTCGCCAGGCACATTGGTGACGACAGGCTTCCTTTGCATGGAGCCTCCGTTAGCTTCGATGGTAGCAGCCTCCGTGCTATTAGACATGTGCTGGGAAGGATGCCGCCAGATGCTGACACCCTGGCCTGGTTGGAGAGCCAGCTTGCCGCCGTACAGGGATCAGCCGAGTCGCCTGCCAGAGCGCTTGAGATGGATCTCGAATTGGGGCTGCAGACTATGCGCGCAGACCCTAACATCGTCGCAGCGGTGAGGGATCAGCTTGTAGAAAGAGCCAAGGATAACAGTGCCAAAGATGCTATTCGGAGTCTAACAGACGAAAAGGTGGTTGCCCGCGCTCGAGACCCGTATGCCGAGTTCTTGGGTTCTGCTCTGCGAGCAATGGACAGCAACATGCTGTACGAAAAGAAGTACGCCGAAATCTAGAGACTAATAAAAGACCTCAAGGAGAAATTCGGGAACGATCCTGCTGCCAGGCAGGTGATAACGGGCAGCGCGGACTTGCTGGTCGGTTTCTACAGCCTTCAGGTTCGACATAGAGCTTCTTCGAACGCGCTCAAGGCCGCCATCGAGATTTACCTTGCGATGGCCAAGACCGGCCGATTGCCAAGCACCCTTCCGGATTATCTGCCAAAGGACCCGTACAGCGGCCAGGATTTCGAGTACCAGACAACAGCGGAGAGCTTTGTGCTCCGCTGCCGGGTCAAGGCTATTGACGACAATAAGGTTTGGCAGTACGAATTCAAGGTCCGAAGGTCGGATTCAGCCGAGAGTCAGCCCTCACAATAGGTTGTGTCAGGAAAGTAATTTGGGATGGAGAGCTAATTATGAACAAGATTATTTTGCCGGCAGTTTTATTGACCATAATTCTTACGTTTGCGTTTGAGGCCAAAGCCGAAGAGAAGGTCTTTCGCATCGGAATGATTGGTTTGGATACCTCACACGTTACAGCCTTTACAAGGCAGATCAACGACCCTGCGAAGAGCTACGGCTGCAAGGTTGTGGTCGGTTATCCCGGCGGTTCGCCGGATATTCCTGATTCGGCCAATCGTCTGGAGGGATTCACCAAGCAGTTGCGCGAGCAATTCGGCGTGGAGATTGTCGATAGCATTGAAGAGTTGTGCCAGAAAGTCGATGGCGTGATGCTGGAGAGTGTCGACGGTCGGCCACATCTGGCGCAAGCCAGGCCGGTGCTTGTGGCGAAGAAACCGCTCTTTATTGACAAACCTATGGCTGGCAATCTGGCCGATGTGCTTGAGATTTTCCGCGAAGCCCGTGAAAATAACGTGCCTTGCTGGTCGAGCTCATCGCTGCGTTTTTCGCCTGGGCTTGCGGATATAAGAAATAGCGAAAAATTTGGCAAGGTCCTGGGTTGCGATGTCTTTAGCCCGTGCAGTCTTGAAGAGCACCATCCCGATCTTTACTGGTACGGCGTGCACGGCGTCGAGATGCTTTTTACCATT
>JAFNGF010000054.1:6428-7332 GCA_017885385.1 Planctomycetota bacterium | reverse complement strand
ATTCAATTATGTTAAGACACAAGGGCATTTCTCAAAACACCATTAAATCCCCTCTGTTACAATGTCCGGATACACACCCACTCAAGTACCTCTCGCCATAACTCCTAGTCTTTCTTCCACCATCCGTGTTTCATCACCCCACCCATACGAGGCGCGCCCAATAATCCTTGAACCGGCGCATCCAATCGGGCCAGTCCTCGGGCTGGACGCCGCCGGCCCTCGTCCAGCGGCCAGCGGTATCGAAGTCCCGGCTCCACTTGAGCGTCCACAGGCCCTTCAGCCCGACCCAGCCAGCCTTGCAGGTACCCGCCATGCCCGGACACCCAGGAGAATGCACTTCCGTAGACGAGCTTGCCATCGTGATCGTCGGCATACTGGATCCACGGCAGGGTAAGCTGCCTGAGATTGCTCAGACAGACCACACGCTGACCCCGTTCACGGGCAGCACTTGCCACCGGTATAAGGATCGCCATCAGCAGCGCAATAATGGCGATCACGACCAACAACTCAATGAGGGTAAAACCACTCGAATTGATTATTGATAAGTGATTGTTGAGGAATGACTTACGTTCGGATGCAAGCCGCGAATCTGTGCGCGTACTCTCCGGTCCGGCTGAGGCCGACTGAGCATCCCATGCCCGGCTTTTTCCTGCATAGCGCATACTCGCACACTCCCTTTTCTATTACACGGGCGTTTGTAAGCAGGCTGAAGTTGATGCAATTTTCAAAAATTTACGAAAATTTTTCGCATCGCTTCCAAAGATGCATCAGCAAAGCAGTATCATCGCTACGGGTCAAAGCAGTCAGACCGCCAGTTTATTACGTCTGTTGTCTATTATTATGCGCCCGCATCGACAAATGGTATTATGGTCGGGCTTTTCGCAAAAGGCAAGAAAAAAACTAA
>JAFNGF010000054.1:0-6353 GCA_017885385.1 Planctomycetota bacterium | reverse complement strand
AGCGGCAGCAACCTTATTAGCGAAACAGCCCAGCGATTCAGCAATGATTGAAATTCAACCGACCACAAGCGTTTTTGATTGGTCTCTTTTTGGCTGAAAGAGTATAAGATAAGGCAACGATGAGCGAGGCAGAATTAAAAACTGCGGTGCTGGGCTTGAGTGAGGGCGGGCGGCTTCTGCTTGAAGCGGCACGCAAGAGCGGGCGTTTCCGGATCGAGGCTGTCGCGGACCTGGACGCCAAAGTCGCCGAAAAAACCGCCGCCCAGTACGCCTGTGCAGCATACGACGACTACCGCCAGCTGGTGATCCGCAATCAGCTCGATTGTCTGCTCGTTGCCGCCGCCACGTATAGCTGCGGCGAGCACGTCCGGATGGCGATGAAAAAGAAGTTCCACGTGCTCAAGCTGGCTCCGCCGGCACGCAATTTCGAGGAGGCGGCGGAATTTGTTAAGCTTGCTGAAGAGGAAGGCGTAAAGTTCGCCGTTGCCAATCCTGGGCGATTTGCCGAAAGTTTTCTTGCCGTCCGCCCGTTTCTGCAGCAAGCTGCGATTGAGCAGCTTTTCCTGATAACCGCCTTTTGCAGCGCCGGCGGCGAAAATAGTCCTGCCTGGTACAGCGATCCGAAACTGGCCGGCGGCGGCGTGCTGCTGCGCAACTGCTACGCGATTGTCGACCAGATAGTCTGGAATTTTTCCGTGCCGCAGCAGGTTTATTCATTAAGCAGCAGCCAGGCGGCAGACAAGCAGCAGCGCCTTTACCTGACGGAGGACACCATAGTCGTCACGATGAAATTCACCGATACGCTCTTCGGCGAGCTGGTGGCTTTTCGCCGGGCTGGAGCTGGGCCGGCAGAGCAGTTTCTTAAAATATACGGCAAGAGCAAAATCTTCACCGTCAGTAGTACGCAGCTCACCGTTGCCGACAGCCTCGGGCAGACCGCCGAGCACCGGCAGTACAAATACGATGACCTCTGCTGTATGACNNAAGACTATGGCGGTTATTGAGGCAGCCTATCTGTCGGCCCGTACCGGCTTGCCTGAAGAGCCGGCCACGATCATTCAGATGGCCGGGCAAGCGGGTTCGGCAAAAAAGCATATAGTGGTGCAATGAGTCAAGAATAAGCGTTTGACAAAGAGAGCCGCGGGTAATAACCTATTAGAAACTATCTCAGAACTGTCACCCTGAGCGAAGCGAAGGGTCTGGCTGGCGGAAATAAGAGATTCTTCGCTCCGCTCAGAATGACAACTTGTGGTTCGAGATAATTTCTTATCGTTACGGGATGGCAGAATAGTTGGTTACTACTTGGAGGTCTTAGAATGAAGAATACGGTCTATGCTGTTGTGATCGTGGTGTGCTTGGTCTTAGCGCTTGTAATCTTTCTGGTGACGCGGTCGGGCGGGTCAGGCGGCGCCGATCAGCTAAAACGCGGCGAGATGATGTGGGTCAAATGTAACAACCCGGACTGTAAAGCCGAGTATCAGATTGATAAAAAGGACTACACGACGGGCCTAGAGGAAAAGGTCAAGGTTAATCCCCTGTCGTCGCAGACGCCGGCGCTAGTCTGTCAGAAGTGCGGCAAGGAAAGTCTTTTTTGGGCCGTGAAGTGCGAGAGCTGCGGCAAAATGTTCTTTTATGGAGTAGTGCCCAGCGATTTCAGCGACCGATGCCCCGACTGCAAGTATAGCAAGACAGAAGCTGAGCGAAAGGCCCGCGCAGCCGGCGCAGCCACCCAACAATAGGCCCGATACAGCAGCAAGGCATGGCGGTTTTTTGCCGGGCATAGAGATAGGTGCGGCGGCTGTGCGATTTGGGCGTAAAAGCCTAAAACACTCAACTGGGGCGTCAGAAACAGACCCCTCGACTTCGCTCGGGGCGGCGCCTGTTAATGGCTGCAGGACATTGCTGTGGTAGTCCCGGCTGCCGGTTTTTAACCCCGCAAGGCCCGAATACTTGTTTTCAATTTCCTGGGTCAAATACTGTCTGCGATTGCGAGGGGAAGGATGCGTTGAGAAAAACTCTATTTGTTTGACCGCGTGCTCGTCCTCAAGAATCTGGATCAGCTCAACGGCTCCGTGAGGGTCGTAGCCGGCGGCGGTCATGTAAGCCAGGCCCGCAAGGTCGGCCTGGCGTTCGTCTTCTCTACTATAGCGCAGGTCCAAAAACAATCGCGTCATACCGGCGGCCCTTACAGCCTCGCCTGGCGCCCGCCCGGCAATCGCGGCGACCATCAGAACATCTACCGCGCGCTGACGACTCAAGGCTGCCATGCTATCGCGGGCAACGACGTGTGCTATTTCGTGGCCCAGAAGCGCCGCCAGCTGGGATTCGCTCGTTAGTTTTTCCAGCATTCCTCGCAAGACAAAAACATATCCACCCGGCAGAGCGATGGCATTGGTGGATTTGTCTCGCAGAGCGACAAAGTGATACTCCAGGTCCGGTCTTTGACTTACGCGGGCAATTTTCTGCCCGATGCGGTCGACATAGTCCTGCAGGTCTTGGCTGCCGATTTTTCCGTCCAGTTGTTTCTCGACTTCAGGGGCGTACTTCTTGCCGATGGCAATATCCTTGCCCTCCGGGTAGAACATCAGGTCTTCTTCACCGGTTATCGGATTGATTGCACAGCCGATACAGAAGCAAAAGATGAGGCATAGCGTAAACAAGCCTGACTGTCGTAACATAATAATCTTCACAACCGTGAAAACTTATATTTGAAAATCTCGGTGCTATTTATTATAAAGAATGTTTTGTTTCAATGGTAGCAAGAACTATGGCTCAGCAAAGATTCTGCCGGCAGTGCGGTCGCAGAGACGATTGTCAAGACGTTTACCAGAAGGTGGGCGGCGGCAAAGGCCCTTCGCTTGTATCTAAGGCGGTGGTTGCTTTCGCGGCACCCCTGCTGTTTTTCATTATTTGCCTGGCAGTTTCCGAGAGAATCCTTGCTGAGACGATAAGCGCGGAACGGGTGCGAACAGCGGTTGCTTTAGTTTTGTCTCTATCTGTAACTTTTCTGTTGATATTGGTTATAAGGGCAATAAGCGGACGATTTGGCAAGTCTAACAGGTTCTAACAAAATGAATATATCCTTATATTGTCATCCTGAGCGAAGCGAAGGATCTGGGTTACGAATGAGAAATTTCTTATGCAGGCCAGATTCTTCGCTCCACTGCGTTCCGCTCAGAATGACATTGTCTCATTTTGTTAGACGCTCTAAGTAATCGTGGAAGCCTTGCGATATGGAAGTGGACATTACAGGCAAGCTTTCTTTCCGTGGCGGGGTGCACCCGCCGGAGAAAAAATCTCTTACTCGTGACGGTGAAATACAGCCTGGTCCTGCCGTCGAGCAAGTCGCGGTCATGCTGAGCCAGCATACGGGGGCTGTTTGCCGACCATTGGTCCGCGGCGGAGACATGGTTCAGGCGGGGCAGAAGATCGGCGACTCCGATGCGTTTGTTTCCGCGCCCGTCCATTCGCCGATCACCGGCAAAGTCAAAGAAATCGCTCTGCGCTCGCATCCGGTGCTGGGGCGAAGTCCGGCCGTAATTATAGACGCCTACCCGTATAGTCCTANNAAGCCATTCGGCAGGCAGGCATCGTAGGTATGGGCGGAGCCGGATTTCCAACGAGAGTGAAAATAGAGCCGAACCCCCAGATGCGCAAAGACATACTGATCGTCAACGGCTGTGAGTGCGAGCCTTATATCACCTGCGATTACCGGCTTATGCTTGAACGGGGCGACCAAATTATCGCGGGCGTCAAACTTGCGCGAAGGGCGTCCGGCTGTTCCCGAGTTTTTGTGGGCATCGAAGACAACAAACCCGAAGCGATAGAGGCTATCAGTGCAGCGATAAGCAGAAGCCGACACAGCGACGGCATCAGAGTTGTTCCGGTCAAGACAAAGTATCCGCAGGGCGGCGAAAGGCAGCTCGTAAAAGCGATTCTGAACAGAAACGTCCCCACGGGCGGGATTCCTCCTATGATAGGAGTAGTAGTTCTTAATGTCGCCACCGCGGCGGCGATTGCGGAAGCGGTTCTGGCCGACTTGCCGCTGACCCACCGAGTTGTAACCGTGACCGGAGAAGCAATTGCAAAGCCGGGCAATTACAACGTTGCCATAGGAACGTCGGTCGGCCGGCTTATCGAGTTCTGCGGCGGGGTGACCCAAAAATCTGCAAAAGTAGTTCTTGGCGGGCCAATGATGGGAATCGCCGTTGCGGACCTGGAGACGCCCGTCACAAAGACTACCAACGCCATAACCGTGCTGACTAAGGAACAAATCGGCAGGGCGAAGTTCGCCCGCCGGCAGACGCCTTGTATTCGGTGCGGTCGATGTTTGGCCGCCTGCCCTGAGAATTTAAGCCCGACGAAGATCGCCCACGCGGTTAAAAGTAACCTGCTGGACGTGGCGGAAAGTTACTACATAAATGCGTGTACCGAGTGCGGCTGTTGTAGCTACGTTTGCCCCGCCAAGATAGAGCTGACCGGGTATATCAAAACGGGCAAAATCTTTCTTGCCAGGCAGAAGAAGATGATTCCGCAATAAGGAAGGATAGATGCTTAGGGACATAACCGTTTCGCCTGCACCGCACATAGGGGAGCCCCTTTCCACGCGCAGGGTAATGATAGACGTCATTATCGCACTTGTCCCCGCTGTAATAGCGGCTGGCTATTTCTTTCGTCTCTACGCTGCTATACTCATCGGCGTCTGTGTGCTCTGCTCGGTGGCGACCGAGTGGCTGTGCAATTTAATCCGCAAGAAGCCTAGCTCACTTGATGATCTCAGCGCTATTGTTACCGGCATCATTCTGGCGTTATCGCTGCCGCCGAGCTTGCCCGTCTGGGCGGCGGTAGTCGGCAGTTGTTTTGCCGTCGGCATAGGCAAAATGGTCTTCGGCGGACTCGGCGCCAATATCTTTAATCCCGCTATGGTTGGCAGGGCATTTTTGACCGTTTCGTTTGGTATGTTGATGACCAGTTGGACGGTGCCGGCGACAATTGACCCTGCGATGGCTAAAGTGGCTCCAGAGAATATCGTGGACGCCAGGACGCAGGCGACGCCGTTGGCCTGGAGCAAAATGGCTATAAAAGATAAAAAT
The DNA here is from genome assembly GCA_017885385.1 of Planctomycetota bacterium. Taxonomy (GTDB): domain Bacteria; phylum Planctomycetota; class Phycisphaerae; order Sedimentisphaerales; family Anaerobacaceae; genus JAFNGF01. Next base: position 1,260 of record JAFNGF010000054.1, on the reverse strand, counting down.
GGGGCGCAAATTTATAGCCAGCGGCAATTCAGAGCTACTGTTACGGGCGAAGTTGCCGGCTGCCTGGGCGAAACAAGCGTAATTGCACTTCTGGTGGGCGGCCTGTACTTAATAGTTAGACGCACGATTAGCTTTCACATCCCTTTGGCGGTTTTACTGTCGGCTTTTGTCTTTGCCGCCATTGCCTACTTAGCGGATCACGATGCCTACGTTCAGCCTTTCTTCCACTTAAGCAGCGGAGGGCTTCTGATAGGAGCTTTTTTCATCGCCACAGACCCGGTGACAGCTCCGTTGACAGCCAAAGGAAGGTGGATTTTTGGAGTCGGGATAGGGACAATGACGATGCTCATAAGAATTGCCGGCGAGTATCCGGAAGGCGTAATGTACGCCGTGCTTTTGATGAACGGCGTCAGGCCTCTTATTGACAGGTTCTGCAAGCGCGTTCCAGCGGGAGGCAAACCGAGTGCCTAAGATAAAATATTTCATCGAGCAAAGCTGGCTGTTGATTGTGTCTTCATTTTGCTTTGGGCTGCTGATAGCGGCAAGTAACGCGGCCCTGTCACCGAGAATAGATCTGAATATAGCCAACAAGCTCAATCAGCTGACTATTGTTCTGCTGCCGGCGGCAAAGCAGTTTATACCGTTGGATGCGGACATCCAGGTTGAGGTAAGGGGCGGCAAAAAAGAAAAAGTCAAAATCTACAAGGCGCTGTCCGACACGGAGCAGTGTGTCGGCTGGAGCTTCAAGGCCGTTGGAGAGGGTTTTTCAGGCAAGATCGAGCTGGTTGTGGCGGTCGACAAAGACTTTGAAAAAATCGCCGGCTTCGATGTGCTTACAAGCAGCGAGACGCCCGGATTCGGGGACCAGATAAAGATGTCGTATTTCCGCAGCCAGTTTGCAGGAGCGCCGGCGGAAGAGCTTGCAGCTGTCAAAACAGGCGAACCCACCAAAATTGACGCCGACATCGTCGCCATAACAGGGGCTACGGTCAGCAGCGAAGCAGTGGTCAATATTCTCAACAGTTTCATTGGCAGCATCAAAAAGCAAATGAAAGAAAGAGGACTGCTTAGCGATGGCACAAAGTAACGAATTACAAACGGGTGTCTACAAACGGGCAATTCTTGCCGGATTATGGGAGCAAAATCCGACTTTCCGCCTCCTGATCGGGATGTGCCCACCTCTGGCAGTTACTACCGCAGTAAAGCCTGCCCTGACGATGGGCCTGAGCGTAATATTTGTGCTGGTCTGCAGCAACTTTG
>JAFNGF010000053.1 GCA_017885385.1 Planctomycetota bacterium | reverse complement strand
CCCACTCTGACTTTGCCAAACGCCGTTACAGGGGTGAGGACTTCAGCTATTTACCTAAACCCAGCTAATGGAGCCGGAGATGTGCCTCGGGACGTGGTCCTTAGCTGGGTGCCTGGAGCTTATGCTGACAAGCATGATGTGTATTTCGGAACCAGCTTCGCTGATGTCAACGCCGCCAGCAGAACCAATCCGCTGGGCGTCCTTGTCAAGCAGAACCACGACTCTAACACATATGACCCCCTCGGCTTCGCTCAGGGCGGGTCTGCCGGCCTTCTGGAATTCAGCCAGACCTATTATTGGCGAGTCGATGAAATCAATGCTCCGCCAGATTACACGCCCTATAGAGGCAGCATCTGGAGCTTCACGGCTGAACCTTTTGTATATCCGATTCAGAATATAACTGCTACGGCCTCCAGCAGCGAAGCAGGTAAAGGGGCTGAGAATACGGTCAACCGCTCCGGATTGGATGCTGCTGATCTGCACTCAATAGTCAGTACAGCGATGTGGCTGAGTAGCAGCACCGGGCCGCAGCCGACCCAGATACAATACCAGTTCGACCAAACCTATAAACTGCATCAGATGTGGGTCTGGAACTACAATGCCGAGGGAATGAATGTCGCTTATGGGATCCAAGACGCACGAATTGAGTATTCTACGAACGGCACAGACTGGAAGGTGCTCGGTGACGTTAAGTTCCCACGTGCGCCGGGTTCGGTAGGCTACGCGCACGATACTACGATTGATTTTGGCGGTTTAGAGGCAAAGTATGTCAGGATTACCGCTAATAGTAACTGGAGTGGCGGCATGGTGAACCAATATGGTCTGAGTGAAGTCCGCTTCCTCTACATACCCGTGCGTCCAAGAGAACCCAAGCCCGATTCCGGGGCGATAGATGTGGCTCCGGATATAGTGCTTGGCTGGCGACCCGGAAGAGAGGCAGCCTCGCACCAGGTGTACCTCAGCACCGACAGAAAAGCCGTAGAAAATGGTACGGCCCTTGTCGCTACAGTCAGCCAAAGCAGCTATACTCCCGGTCCTCTGGCGTTAGGAAAGACTTACTACTGGAAGATTGCTGAGGTCAATCAGGCCGCCAGCCCCAACTTGTGGGAAGGTGACCTCTGGAGTTTTTCCACAGTCCAGTACCTTGTCGTGGACGACTTTGAGTCCTACACCGATGATGTGGGCAACAGGGTGTTCCAGACCTGGAAAGACGGCTTCGGCTACACAGAACCTGCACCGGGCTACGGCGGCAACGGAACGGGTTCAGCTATTGGCAATGCTTCAACTCCGTTTATGGAATCGAGCATTGTGCACGACGGCACACAGTCGGTGCCGTTTGGCTATAACAACACCGGCGCGGGCGGCAAGGCCCGCTATTCGGAGACCGAGCGAACCTGGGCGGTGCCACAGGATTGGACCAGAAACGGTGTGAAGGCATTAACGCTTTGGTTCTACGGCGATCCAAATAATTCTGCCGAGCCATTATACGCGGCAGTGCAAGATAGCCTCGGCAAAATCAAGGTAGTCGTCCACGAGAATCCCGGCGCGGTGCAGTTAAGCGGCTGGCAGGAGTGGAATATCGACCTAAAGCAGTTCGCCATTGCGGGCGTGAGCTTGGCGAGCATCAAGACGATGTATATCGGCGTGGGCAACAGGACCACTCCACAGGCTGGCGGTACGGGCACTATGTACTTTGACGATATTAGGCTGTATCCGCCCAGATGTCGGCCTGCGGTCGTTAAGCCTGCGGCAAGTATCAATGGCGATTGTATAGTTGATGATGTAGACCTCCAGATAGTGGCACAAGACTGGCTGGTCCGGGATGTGCCGGAGGCTGCCTGGAGTGGAGCGTTCTCCAGCCAGGATATTGGCGCGACTACGCCTGCCGGTAGTTTTACTTTCGACGGCAATATCTATACCATCCAGGCCGATGGTGCAGACGTTTTTGGGACGGCTGACGCCTTCCATTACGCATACCGTCAAATAAGCGGCGATTGCCAGATGACCGTACGTGTGACCGGCCTGGCGTCAGTGGCGGGGTCGGACGGATGGTCCAAGGCCGGAGTGATGATCCGTCAGTCACTGGATGCCGGCTCACCTAACGTGATGGTAGCTACGTCTGATACTAACGGCGGCGGTGCGACCTTCCAGTGGCGTCCGACACAAGCCGGTACTTCAAGCTCAGAACGTCTTTTGCAGAACCTTTACACAGTGACAGAACCTGCGTGTATCCGCCTGATACGGCGAGGCAATACGTTTACCGGCTATATCTTCCTGGATGGCAGATGGCAGCAGGAGGGTCAGGCTACAGTGTCGATGACCGATCCTGTATATATTGGCCTGGCAGTGACTTCGCACGTAAGCGGCGCGTTGACTACGGCAACGTTTGATCGGGCATGTACATTCTCGGCGGCTGAAATGCATGCAGACGGCATTGTGGACTTCAAGGACTACGCGGTTCTGGCGGATTCGTGGCTCGACGAGGTCTTGTGGCCATAGCCATGAGTGCTTGCTGCCGGTCTGAGTGGTGAGCCTTTGACACAAGGCCGGGTCGAATGCGGGCCCAAGACCTTGTTGGCCAGATAGATGCTGTCTGTCGGTGGCGTTGAAATAAACTGCAGCGGCGCCTGTTAGGCGATGCGAGCGCTAAGGGATTGCAGTAGGCAGATGAAAAGAAAGAAGGGCTTGCCACGATTTGACTGCTGTAGTATAGCCATCACCGCACTCTTGGCCGGAATTTTGATCTTGGCCTGCAGAGGGCCAGGATGCGGGCCCTAATTCGATTTTGAGGATGAACTTTCTTCTACGGAATGCTTGTAAGAGCTTTTAGGTACTTGGCTTATGTCGTTCACCACAGGTTTCACTGGAAATTTGGCAGAACTCTACAAGAATTTTCTTGACGGAAAGATAGATGGTTTGGTATAAATAGGTAGACTGGATTCTTGGATTTCGTGTTTTCTTTGAGTGCGAAAGAGCGCGGAATCGATTTAGAGTGAGTCAGGGACAGGGCTGGAGTGAGAAGGTGATACTTCGCAACTGAGTTATCCCCATTTCAACCAGCGGCTGAGACGAGGGACAAAGACACGTCTTAGATTATTGGAGAAGGATACCGGCTCTAGTGAAGACTCTTGGTCGCTCGTGTAGGCTCTTTGAGACAGTCACAACCAGCAGTGAGTGGCTGCATGTTTGGTGAAGACGGGTTTACTTCGGTTTGCAGCCAAGGAATATATAGGTCTGTCTCTTAAAAAAAGAGTTGTATATATGGAGTGGAGTCATGTGTGTGAAGAGGCATGAGTGGTTTACTTAGTATCTTCTCAAAACAACTCCAAGACTGTTTTTTGTGTTTTTCGGAGGAGGTAAACGATGATTTGGAAAATATTGTTGGCCGCGATTGTCTTAGTGGCATTCCTGGAGGTTGGTGCCCAGGCAGTTACGGTAATCGCGACTGAAGACGGCAATGGGGCTGACACGTATCTTACAAATGACGGCCAACAGGGTCCGGATACGAACACCAGCGCAGAAGTAAGGATGAGAGCGTTCCGACAACTGGCTGATACACGCTCCAAGACTGGTTACATTAGGTTTGACCTCACCGGAGCGGCAGAAGCCGACCTCACAGGCTCCTATTTAACATTTGAGGCAACCTTTCTTAAGGGCTCAGCAAAAGTAGTGGACGTCTATGGATTGATAGATGGAGACGGTGATTCTCGGGATGAAAGCACGATTACCTACAATACCGCTCCCGGCATGCTCCCGGCTGCTCTTGGCAACTATGCCCTCGACCTCACCATGGTGACATTGCTGGGAACAATTACTACTCCTGCTGCCGGTGATCCATATCCTGTCAGGTTCAGTTCGAACCCAACGGACCTTCCGCTGGCAAGCTTTCTGGGCGCGGATACGAATAGGCTGGTGACATTTCTGTTTATTGGCACCAACAATGAGAGCGAGATTGCCTCAAAAGAGCACGAAACGTTCATGGCACCTACACTAACTCTAGTTCCAGAACCCGCAACATTGGCTCTACTGGGACTGGGCAGTGTTGTTCTGCTACGCAGGCGTAGGAAGTAAGCATGTTTTGAAGGCGTGAAGGGCCAGCTCAGTATTTCTCTCTCGGCAAAGTGGGCTGGTCTGAGCGGTCAATGGCAGGACATGATCGGCAAGAAAGACACCTGATCGGCCACACAGATGATGTGGCAGACCAGGGCTACCCAGAGCAATGCACACTCGTCTTCTTCCGTAGCGGCAGCACCGCGCCCGAGGGCGACAGTGTGCCGCCGATCAGCGAATAGGCACATGTGGCTGGCGTTTGATGGGACGACAAGAAAGTCCTACCTCAAGAGCAAGACCGCCAGCCAGGGAGCTTGCTCGTTTGCCTCTGATACGGAGGTGGTGTTAGTATTTGCTTGCTGCTAAGCGAATGGGGGCAATCCGTTCAACGGCGCGCTTTATGAGATCCGGCCATAAGACAGAACTTTGCTTGCCGCTGTCCGAAACAATCAGACAGCTTCCGGCGGCCGTAGCAATTCCCAATCACGCGGAATCTGGGGAGTCCTTGAGGAGCTTCCTTGGCGAGAAACACCCTCGGAAATAGATGTTCTCTAAATATATGGACATTAAAAAAGTTGTATGATCTTTGGGCTCCTCGGCTTCCTGCTAAGAGCTTTACGAGATTGGCCACCCTTGTCCTACGTTCAATTGTCGATGCGGGCGTTTTTGTTCGGAGAGTAGAAACTGTCGCAACCGTATTACCGAGAGATCGGATTGTCGCATTTGAATGAAGAAGGAAAATGTGGTATAATTTCAAAAGCCAATGCTCGTACACATTCTTCAATCTAAACCTTAAAGACTAGGCATAGTGTGAAGCAGAAAATGGCACCAGCCATCGGGATCGTACTCGGCACGATACTGCTTTTGACAAGNNCCACGTACCGCTGCGCGTGCATCGAGCTTGTCAAAAGCAGTATCGTGCCGAGTACGATCCCGATGGCTGGTGCCATTTTCTGCTTCACACTATGCCTAGTCTTTAATACTTGGAGAAGCTCGGTCGTGCGATGGTCGCGATCAATCAGGGCGACGGAAGGGTCTATGTCGGATGGCGTATGCTTAGAACCGATCCGCACGACCTCGCTTTCAACCTCTACCGTTCCACCGGCGGAGCAAGCCCGGTCAAGCTGAACGATCAGCCCATAACGCAAAGCACGAACTGGGTTGATAACGCTGTTGACCTGAGCCAGGCGAATTCCTATTTTGTTCGGCCTGTTCTCGATGGCCAGGAACAGGCGGCAAGTGCTCCCTTTACGCTACAAGCAAACGCACCTGTAAAACAATACATCTCAATTCCTCTTCAGGTGCCATCCGGCGGGACCACACCTGACGGAGTTACATATACCTATAATGCAAATGATTGCAGTGTCGGGGACCTTGATGCTGACGGGGAGTATGAGATTGTACTAAAATGGGATCCATCCAATTCGAAGGATAATGCACAAGACGGATACAGCGGTAACGTATTTCTTGATGCCTACAAACAGAATGGTACCTTGATGTGGAGGATTGATTTAGGAATAAACATCCGGGCAGGCGCACACTATACGCAATTTATGGTCTATGATCTTGATAGTGATGGCAAGGCTGAGCTCGCATGTAAAACAGCAGACGGGACCGTTGACGGACTCGGTAATTTCATCGGCGATGCCGATGCGGATTACCGCAATGCAGCAGGTCGCATATTGTCAGGACCGGAGTTTCTTACGATCTTTGACGGGCGGACAGGCGCAGCACTTGTCACGGTCAATTATATACCACCCAGAGGCAATGTTTGTGACTGGGGCGACCCCGGATGCTACGGCAACCGAGTGGACCGTTTCCTCGCGTGTATCGCGTATCTTGACGCGGAAAGACCCAGCCTGGTCATGTGTCGGGGTTATTATACATGGACGTGGTTAGTGGCATGGGATTGGAGAAATGGCCAGATGACACACCGCTGGACCTTCGATAGCCGTGATGGCACTGTTGGTAACCTTGCCTACGAGGGGCAGGGCAATCATAACCTAAGCGTTGGTGATGTTGATGGCGACGGCAGGGATGAAATCATTTATGGGGCATGTGCGATTGATGATGATGGGAGAGGACTCTATTCGACAGGTTTAGGGCATGGAGATGCCATGCATCTATCCGATATGGATCCGGATCGGCCGGGTCTGGAAGTGTTTGGCATCCATGAAAATCCCGATCACGAGCATGGTGTCGAATTTCGTGATGCCGCAACCGGAGTGATGACATGGGGGGCGGCGCCATTCACAGACGTTGGAAGAGGGGTGGCGATGGATATTGATCCCCGTCACCGAGGCTATGAGTGTTGGGCTTCAGGCTCTGGTTTGAACTGCCTATTGAACTGCAAGGGCGAAGTGGTTTCCTATTCCAAGCCCCGGTCCTGTAATTTTGGGATTTGGTGGGATAGCGATCCGCTTCGTGAAATCCTTGATGGCAATAGAATCTCCAAGTGGAATTGGTCAAGTAGTTCAGAAATTAGACTACTTACAGCTGACGGTTGCACCTCAAATAATGGCACAAAATCGACTCCCGCCTTGTGTGCTGATATTATGGGGGACTGGAGAGAGGAAGTCATTTGGAGAACATGGGACAACCAGGAACTGCGTATCTTCACGACCACAATACCTGCCGACAACCGTTTTTATACTTTCATGCATGATCCGACCTACAGGCTGAGCGTGGCTTGGCAGAACGTAGCATATAATCAGCCTACTCAACCTGGTTTCTATATGGGCGATGGTATGGCAGCACCACCGCGCCCTGACATAAGAGTAGTACCGCGGATATACGGCGATTTCACAGGTGACGGTATGGTCCGTATGGACGATCTTCCTGGATTTTTCGAAATCTGGCTGATGAATGACTGTAATGAGAATACTGAGTTGGATCTCAATGGCGATTGTGTAATCAGTCTATATGAATTTTGCCTGCTGGCTCTGAATTGGCTTGAGAAGACAGGACATTGAATACATTGCACATTTTCTCAGTTCCTCATAACCCACTTCTAATACCAATTGTAAATAATTAAGGCGCTGCCAATTAAATATCCGATATTGTTCGTAGTGGCATAGAAATGATACTTTTTTTCGCACGGAGGCTACTATGAACGTCAAATCACATCATACTTTGGACAAGTTATTGAAGCTGTACAAAACAGAATCCAACCCCAAACTCGCCCGCAGGGTTCATGCAGTATATCTGGCACAAGAGGGCCTGACCTGTCCTGAGATTATGAAAATAATTGGTGCTGGCCGTCGTACCATCCAAAAATGGATTAAAAGATATAACCAGGGTGGTATAGAACAATTAAAAGATAAACCTCGGCCTGG
>JAFNGF010000052.1 GCA_017885385.1 Planctomycetota bacterium | reverse complement strand
GAGAAGCTGCAAAACGAGCACATCATTATAGCCCACACCACACAGCGAACGCCTATGCGGGAGATTCGGGAGATACTGAAGAAGACCTTGTCGCCGGAAATATACGATAGGACGATGCTGCTAATGGACAAAAGGCGAAGACCTCCTGCTTGAAAACCGCCGATCTCAAGGTGCTGTTCCAGTTTTAGCTGGTTCTGACGGACGAAGAAAGATTAACGCTGTCAACAGAATGAGCGGCATACCTATCATCCAGACAAGCTCTGTATATGCTCGAAATATTGCCATTTCACCCCATTGCCTCACGCTCAGGCGGGCTACCGTCGCCGGAATAAGAAACTGTGTAGCGAGCTTCACCGCTATAATCACCAAGAGTCCTGCGAAAAGCACAAATTTGCCCCACAGGTTCTCGGCGACTTTGCAGAACAATTCGCCCCGGCGGTCCTTTCTTCTACCGATTTCATAGAGCACAAATATTACTGCCAGGAAGAATACCACTTGTGCGATTGTGTCAAGGACGCCAAGCGCATAACCTCTGAGTCCCGCCAACCATGCCAGCACAACAAAACCGGCGGAGACACACTTTGCCGTGTAGGTGGCTATGATATAACTGAAGAGCCCCACTGCCGCCCAGAAAAGCCTCTTTGACCACAGCACAGAGCCGTTTATCTTGCCAAACTCCTCGGTAAGGCTGCCCGTGTCACCGAGTCGATGCAGAGCCACATAGAACGCCTCTTCCCGCGACAACTTCAAAGCCGTCAAGTGGTCGATCTCTTCTCGCAGATGGCCTTCGAGCTCATCAATATCCGACCTTTCAAGTGTTTGTGAGTCGGCCAGGCTGCTGCGCCATTTAATGATTTGGTCGTTCAGATCAAACATGGTTCTTTCTCCCATAATTGTTTTAAAGTCGAATACACAAGCATCCATTCACTTCGCTGCNNTCTCAGAGATACGCTCGAACGATTTTATTAGCCCCTGGCGTTCCAGCCGATGCAGCACGGGATAAAGCATGCCGTCCGTCCACTCCATCCGGCCCGCCGACAGCTCACACACTCGCTTTATTATGGCGTAGCCGTAACTTTCACCTTCGGCGAGAATCGACAGAACCAAAGGAGCAGCCGAAGCCGCCACCAAATCTTTTGAAACAGCCAATTGCGTCTCTCCAAAAACAGAATACCAATAATGTCTATACATAGCACTTCTACGTATAGCTGTCAACAAAAAATCTTCTTCCGGCACGAAATTCTGTGGGCCAACCAAGAAACGAACTTTGTTAAGGCTCTTAAGTACTTGTGGTTAAGTTAGTTAGGTGCAGGAAAACTCGTTCGGCTGGTAGTCTGTCAGATCACAATTGAATCTGTAGCATGTCATTCCCGCGCAAGGTTGTCANNATGACACGACGAATCGGCCAGTCCGTAGGGTATGCAGGTTTCTGCATACCAACCTTTGGACTGGAGCAAACAGCCACATTTATTTAGAGCGGGACTTTGGCCGGCCGCGCCTCACGTTTCTCCGCTCTCTATCCTCTTATAACTTCCTTCTTAATCCGCTGAATATGTCCCCTGCCCAAGCCTTTTACTTCGCAGCCAAGCTCGAAATATCGGCGGATTTTCCGGTCGTCCAGTATCCCGTAGCAATCGATCACCGCCAGCGGCGCACCCGCCCAGTCAACAATCTTGTCGGGCTCGAGCTGTAAGTAAGGCTTGTGCGGCACAGCTAATACGACTGCTTGAGCACCCTTGAGCGCTGCCGGCAGGTCACGCTCAACACGAACATTGACCAGGTCCTCCTGATTGCGGAAAAACCTTGCCAACGACCGTCCCGGCGCGGGATAAGTATCTTGATTCTCCAGCTCGTACCAGTGCTCGACGTACGGATCATGAACGCGAATCTTGGCGCCCATCTCGGTCAGTTTTCTTACGACTACTTCTGAGCCGCTATAGCGGGTGTCGCCTACATCCTGGCGGTAGCTGGCCCCGCACAAAAGGACTGTCGCCCCACCCAGCAGCCGGCCCATATTTCGCAGCGCATCTCTGGTCAGCTCCGCCACGTGAAGACCGCGGGTGTCGTTAATGTCGATCGCCCTTGTTGTTATCTTGAATATTTCGTCGTCAAAACCAAGTATGTGCTTGTACGCCCAGTAGCCCAGGCCTCCATCCTTCGGCAGACAATATCCGCCTACGCCCGGGCCGGGGAATATTATGTTGCTATGTGTGGGCCGAACCTTAATCGCATCGATGACCTTAATCAAATCCACACCGTTGCGCTCGGCAAAAAGACTCCATTCATCGAGAAAGGCCAGTATGGTCGCCCGGAAAGAATTCTCCACAATCTTGGTTGTTTCGGATTCGATCGGTCGGTCCATAACCGTCAGCGGATACTGCTCGGTGTTGAGCACCTCGCGCAGGAACTTTTCTACGCGCTGCGTGGCTTCGGCGTTACAGCCCGAGCAGACCCGCCAAAAATCTCGAATCGACGAAACGTAATTTCTGCCGGGCATAACTCGCTCGAAGCTGTGTGCCAGCACCGGCTCCGACGGTATGCCCCGCGCGGCGAACGCCCTCTTTAAGATTGGCCAGGCGACAAATTCAGTTGTGCCCGGCGCTACGGTAGTTTCTATCAGAGTCAAGCACTTTGGCGGCACCTTTTCCCCGATGGTTTTTATGGTTGCCTCCAGGGCGCCCATCTCCACTCTGCCGGTCCGCATTTTGCCCAGGTCGTTTTTCGTATAGTCGCACTGCACGTCCACGACCA
>JAFNGF010000051.1 GCA_017885385.1 Planctomycetota bacterium | reverse complement strand
GGCCACACTTTGGGTAAAGTCCACTTTGCATAGGTGCTCGACCGGCTTAAAAACGTCCCGACGGCCAAATATATCGATGTTACCGCCATCACACCGACGCCTTTCGGCGAGGGCAAAACAACCACGACCATGGGGCTGCTGGAAGGCCTGGGCAAACTGGGCAAAAAGGTTGTCGGGGCAATACGTCAGCCCAGCGGTGGGCCGACTTTCAACATAAAAGGTTCGGCGGCGGGCGGAGGCCTGGCTCAGTGCATCCCGCTGACACCGTTTTCTATCCGGCTTACGGGTGACATCGACTGCGTCACGAATGCGCACAACTTGGCGATGGTGGCGCTGACCTCACGTATGCAGCACGAAAGGAACTACGACGATGTCCGCCTGGCAAAGAGCGGTCTCAAGCGACTGGATATCGATCCGCAGCGAGTCCAGATGCTCTGGGCGATGGATTTCTGTGCCCAGGCGCTGCGCAATATCAGGATAGGCCGGGGCGAAAAAATGGACGGCTACGAGATGGACTCGGGCTTTCAAATCACCGTCTCCAGCGAGCTGATGGCAATACTGGCAGTTGCCAAGGATTTGAACGACCTGCGCCGGCGAATGGCCAGGGTCGTCGTGGCTTACGATAAGAAAGGCAGCGAAGTTACGACCGCTGACCTTGAGGTCGATGGGGCTATGACCGCCTGGATGGTCGATGCCATCAATCCAAATTTGCTGCAGACCATTGAAGGCCAGCCGGTTTTTGTCCACGCCGGGCCTTTCGCAAACATCGCGGTTGGCCAGAGCTCTATCATCGCCGATATGCTGGGCACTAGATTAGGCGAGTATCACATAACCGAGAGCGGATTCGGAGCCGACATCGGCTTTGAGAAATTCTGGAATATAAAGTGTCGCATGTCCGGTCTTGTGCCCAACGCCGTGGTTATTGTTGCTACGGTTCGGGCGTTAAAGATGCACGGCGGCGGCCCCACCGTCAAGCCGGGCATACCGCTGGCTGAAGAATATACAAAAGAAAACCTGCAGCTCGTGGAAAAGGGCTGCGAGAATCTTATCGCTCATATCGAGACCGTCAAAAAGAGCGGCGTCCGGCCGGTCGTTTGTATAAACAGCTTCCACACCGACACTAAGGCCGAAATAAAACTTGTGCGAAAAGTCGCCGAGCAGAATGGCGCGCTGGCGGCGGTCTCAGAGCACTGGCTCAAGGGCGGCGACGGTGCAATCGAGCTGGCAGAGGCAGTGGTTCAGGCTTGCAGCGAAAAGAGCCGCTTTAAGTTCTTGTACGAGCTGGATACGCCGCTGAGAAAGCGGATTGAGCTGGTCGCCAAAGAAGTGTATGGAGCGGACAGCGTTACCTACAGTGACATCGCACTTGAAAAAGCAAAGGCCTTCGAGAAAGACCCGCAGGCTAGAAAGCTGGGTACCTGTATGGTCAAGACCCACCTGAGCCTGTCGCACGATCCGGACGTGAAGGGTAGACCCACTGGCTGGGAGCTTCCCATCCGCGACATTCTGATTTATAAAGGTGCCGGGTTTATCGTGCCGGTGGCGGGGGCGATTAAGCTGATGCCGGGGACCAGTTCAGACCCTGCGTTTCGCCGTATTGATGTGGATGTGGCCACCGGGAAAGTGCAGGGCCTGTTTTAAGCGAGCGAACCAGCGGTGAAACCGCCGGGTAAATATTTAGCCCCGCAATTTATTGCGGGGTTCTGCCTGACGTAGGGACAGGGGACAACCGATGCAGCCTGTATTACAATTAGCTCTGGATCACGAAAATCTTGCCCGTGCCCTGAAAGTCGCCAAAGAGGCGGTGGCAGGGGGCGTGGATTGGCTGGAAGCTGGTACGCCGCTTATAAAGAGCGAGGGTCTGGATGCCGTTCGGGCTTTGCGGCGTGAGTTCCCAGGCGTGCCGATAGTTGCCGATATGAAGATAATGGATGCCGGTCGGCAGGAGACCGAATGTGCCGCCAAAGCCGGCGCCGAAATTATTCACGTCCTCGCACCGGCCTGCGATGCCACGATAACCGAATGTATCGAGGCTGCCCGCCGCTACGACGCGAAGATCGCCGTTGACCTGCTGGGACTGCAAGGTAGAGACCAAATGGTGCAGCGGGCAAAAGAGGTCGAACGGATGGGGGCGTTTTCAGTTTGTGTGCACACGCCGATTGATATGCAGATGCGGGGCGAGCTGCCGTTTGACGATCTAAAAGCGGTTGCCTCGGCGGTGAGTATTCCGGTCGCGGTTGCGGGCGGCATAAACTCCGAGACGGCTGTGGATGCAATCCGAGCCGGCGCCACGATAATAATTGTCGGCGGCGCAATCACAAAATCGCCCGATGCCAAGACAGCTACGCAGACTCTAAAGAAGGTTATCGCTACGGGCGTTCCGGTGGCGACGACTTTCTTTAAGCGCGGGGACGAGAAAGGCATCGCAGAGGTCCTGGCAAAAACTTCCGCCGCCGATGTCACTGAGGCTCTGCATAATACGGGCGAATTGGCCGGCATAAAACCCATCGTCCACGGAGTGAAAATGGTCGGGCGTGCCCTGACCGTCTGGACTTATCCGGGCGATTGGAGTAAGCCCGTCGAGGCGATAGACGTGGCTGAGCTGGGACAGGTAATCGTCATAGATGCGGGCGGGATGCCGCCGGCTGTCTGGGGCGAAAAAGCCACCAAGAGCTGCCTGCAGCGAAAGTTGGCCGGCGTGGTTATCAATGGTGCGATTCGAGATGTCGCCAATATCCGGCAGATGAAGTTCCCCGCT
>JAFNGF010000050.1 GCA_017885385.1 Planctomycetota bacterium | reverse complement strand
GCGGGGCGTGGCTGGTGCTGGTCGTCTGCTTGCTGCCGCAGCTCGATGTCGTCGTCCTGGCGAGTGTCGTCGGCCTCCTGATCGTCCTGTGCCTGCAGGGCGTCGCGGGCATCCGACGGCTGGCCTCTCGATTGCGCCCCTGGCTGCTTGGTCAGGGNNATCGGGCCGGGGCTGTTCGAGGAAATCGGCTGGCGCGGGTTCGCCCTGCCTCACCTCCAGCGCCGTTACTCGGCCCTCGTCAGTAGCCTCATCATCGGGTTGGTGTGGGCGTTCTGGCACTTCCCGAACTTCTTCTTCTTTACGCCAACGATGCTCGCGGTATTCGTCCCCATGGGAATCGTGATGTCCGTCATCTATACCTGGGTTTACAATTCGACTGGCGGAAGCCTGTTCGCCGTCGTGGTGCTACACGGGGCGACTATTGCCCCGGGGAAGCTGTTCGCCGGCGGCGACGCTGGAGGCTGGCTGCCGGGCGTGATTACGCGGCTGCTCTTCGTGGTCATCGCTGTCGGGCTGGTGTGGCGATACGGGGCCGCGAACTTGTCCTGGCGCGACCGGGTCGTGCCTGAACCGCCTAACCAGGCGCTGCACCTGACCGGGGCCGCATCAGCGCTTTCCGAGGGGCATCGTCACTGGGGCGGCCCCGGCAGGTGAGCTTTTTCGTTATGCCGGACATTCGTTGATCCCGGCGGCGGAGCAGTGAAACTCGACGTGGGTGTGGAATCGGTGTTATACTGACACTCAGAGAGGTCAGGTGTTTTATACGGAAACCATATAAACATAGTTAGAAATTGAGAAAGGAGAGAATCGTGACAAGGAAAAAACTCTTTGCGTTTGCCATCCTAATCGTGCTAGGCGCGCATGGCTGTGCGGAGGACATTACTCCGAGCAAGATATTCGAAAAGGTTAAGACTGCGTATAAGTCGATGGAGACCTACAAAGCACAAGGAACCATCACTTCAGACATTGATACCGATGGAATGAAGGTGAACGCAGAAACTTCGTTCTCGATAATTATGAAGAAACCTAATCTTTACCTCATCTCCTGGACTCAAAAGAACATGCCGATGCCAGGCATGTCTCAGTCCGGAGCAGTATGGAGTGATGGCACTCAACCATATCTCTACATGGGAGGGATGAATGCATATTCCAAGATGGGGAGTGACGAACTTGCATTGGCTGGTGCAACAGGAATTTCTGGTGGCGCAGCTTTTACTATACCGTCACTTTTCTTATCAGTATTCAAGGAGCAGCCTGCTCCGTTTTCCAGGCTAAAAGACCCCCAGATAGAAATGACAGAGAAAGTCGGAAAAGAGGACTGTTATGTCATAAGTGGATCGTCATCTATTTCGAAAAAGGAGGCCTTTTGGGTCTCAAAGAAAAGCTATTTGATCAAGAAGTATTATCGATCTCTTGAACCTCCTGAAGGAGGCCTAGCGATACCCAAACTGACTGATGAACAAGTCGAGGAAGCCATCAAAGGCATGGGACAAGAAGTGACAGAAGAGAGCAAGAAGAACATGACGGAAATGATGGAGAGATCAAGAACGATGTTCAAGAGCATGAAGATGAAAGGTTCTTCCACGGAACTTCACGCAAACGTCTCATCGCCTGAATTGAATAAGAATGATTTCAAGTTTGCTCTACCGGAAGGCGCCGTCCTCAAGGAATCCTTGTTTGGCGGGGAAAACCAGGGACAGCCATGAATGGGGAGTATTAGGGACATTTAACTATTTGGGGAATTAAACGGCTACGGCACATTTTTCGATGAGTTGTGCTTGCTAATGATACATTTTGATAGCCTGTAAGAATAAACCGCATGGGCAGGAGAATCTGCCCATCCTACGGATTTCGTGATTGCTTTAAATACCTGTTTTGCTACAATTAAACCTGACAACACACACGGCGTTTGAAAGGATAACCTTATGGGAATCTTGAAAAAGTCGACAACGCTAAGTTATTTTTCTTTGATATTATTGCTGGCACTTGTATTCACACTATCGGCGTGTAAGAAAAAACAATCCCCGCCGGCCCGGGATGAGACACAGAATGATTTGGTGAAATCCGTCACGCAGTCTCAGGCCCAGCAAAAGACCACCGATGACAAGATACGACTGAGGATTCTGTATGTGGGGCTGCCCGATACCGAACGGCAGAAGGATTTCGTTTCCTTTCTTTCCGGGAATTTTATAGAGGTTAAAACCGCTGACCTTTACACGTTCAAGGAGGAGCAAACCAAAGACAGTGACGTGATCATCCTTGATAAGGATGGAATTCAATGGGGCAGCAGGGGCGGCAATCCCCTCAGGGATCTCGAGGTATCAGTCCAATATTCACGTCCCACCCTATCCCTTGGAATTCCCGGCGCTTTTTGGACAGACCGAATGAGGCTGAAAACCGGCTACATGTGAAACTGCCTAACCGATGCGGCTCATGGTGAGTCGTTTGATCATGAAGTTTTTCAGAAACCTCGCAAAGTGGAAATCCAACTGGAATCAGCTAAAACACCCGATAGCTACCTCCGCACTCTACCCGCAGGAAAAACGCTCGGTGCAACAATGTCGATCTGGAAAGTACAAGACACTAATAATAACGTGGGCAAGGCAGGTGCGGTCTCGGATGTCATCACGCCCGAGAATAAACCCGACGCCGAAGCCATTCTCCTCGGTTTCGCCCCCGGTAAACCCTATTTAGCCACCGGCATCGGCCGCCACGGTAACTTCATGCAATGGGGTTGGTCTGCATCACCGTCACAGATGACCCCCGCCGGTCGGAATTTATTTATCAACAGTATCTGCTATATTCATAAATTTGATGGCATCGCTCCGGAATTTCGCAAGTAGGCCGGGGGAATTAAAGGGGTACGGTACATTTTTCGATGAGTTGTGCTTGATAATGGCAGGTTTTAGTATTAATTAGGGACGCACCCCATTTTATGAAAACGAAACGGTATAAATAATGGGGTCCGTCCCTAGTATCCCTCATAATTACTGTCGAAAACAAGTTAAAGG
Source organism: Planctomycetota bacterium (assembly GCA_017885385.1). GTDB lineage: Bacteria > Planctomycetota > Phycisphaerae > Sedimentisphaerales > Anaerobacaceae > JAFNGF01. The sequence goes on along the minus strand of JAFNGF010000050.1, from coordinate 362 downwards.
AATTCAAAAAAGATGATACCTGGAGAAAATGAACTGAACCGTGTATTTTGGATGACGTTTTATCAATTAGGAACGTTGTCAACTTTTTACTCAGTTATGTTAAGTGGATTACCTCATGGAGCTAAAAAACAAGTTATAAACATGGCAGAATTTGCTGATGAGTTATACGAAGAAGGTACATTAGCAAGCTGGCTCTATGACCCAGAAAAAGTTGATATTTTTTATAAAGAGATAGTGAAACAAATGGATAAGGTACATCAAGAGATTAAAGACAATGCGAGAAAATCTCTTGATGCAGCGGCAATAGTTTTAGCTCATAGTATTCTTGACGTCAGTGTTTATGGGTATCTTGAAGTTCTGTC
>JAFNGF010000049.1 GCA_017885385.1 Planctomycetota bacterium | reverse complement strand
ACAAACACAAAAGAACGGGTGATCTTTTCGCAAACGAGACCTGCTCAATAAATCGAAACAGGAATTCGAGCAACTCAAGACACAGGGCCTTTTCACGTTTGTCCAAGCGGACCCGGAGGGCGAGACATATCCCTGCAATCTGCCGTGCTCCAAAACCTGTCCTCGGCAGATTGTTGAAATGCAGGGAGAGTACTTTGCCATCTGCCCGGATAATGCAGAAATCGACCCCTTATTGCTGAGCGAAGACGATCTGCACAGATATGCCTTCTCGATACAAAAACTTCTGGAGGAGATCCGCAAGGCCAACCGACTGAACGGAAGGCTCCACGTGATCGAGCCAGATTACTCATACTTGGGTTATGCTACGCACCAGGACCGACGCATAGGGTTTCTCTTCGGTTTCAAAATTACAGGAAAGAGCGTGTTGGACCTCTCCGGCTTGAAACGTCTTTGCGCGGATGATGATTTCCTCGTTGTTTTCAGCCCGGTCTCGGTAATTGAGGATGTATCCCACAAGAGGGAGTTAGATCGTGAGAGGGTTGTCCAGACATCTTTTGTCTCATCTCTGAACTTTCAGACTTATGAGCTTTCTGTCGAAAAACTTCTTTCAGGGTTGATAGCACGCAGAGAAAATGAAATAAAATCTTCAGTCGAAGTCCTACTTGCCAAAGCAAGCAAATGGGAGGAGATATCTATAGATGTTTTGGACAATGATACGGTAAGGTACAAAGTTGGCACAGGGGGGTGGAAACGAATAAATTATGCAGAACTTGGCTTTAAGCACAAACTAAAAGGTTTGCCAAACAAGCTCTGGGGGATATTCGAGAAATTGGCGGAAAACTGCAAGAACCAGGTTATTGAATACCATACACCTGAGAACATCAGCAAGGACATCGACCGAATCTGCGGAACACTGAAAGCGTTCTTTGGGCCACAGGACAGACCTATACGTTACGACAAGAAAGCCAAGACGTGGAAGGTTGCGTTTAGGCTTACATTCAAGTCCCAGGATTCACAAGATTCCTAAAACGAAATTTCGTTTTAGTCACATCTAAAAAGAGTGCCAAAAAGAGTAAAATTTTTCATCCGCTGCCTTCTTAGCACAACCTTATTTTCAACAAACACTTAACAACAAACCAAGATAGTCTCTAACAGACCATTATTCGCCATTTTTTATCTCGAAAAACCATTTTTCTCCCGAAATTTCGCCACTAAGGAGTGACAGACGCTGATGGTAGAGTGTTAGTCTCAGCAAAGTTTTTTGGGTTATGAATACATTTTTAAGGGGTTCGTTATGAACAGTATCGAAACAGAAAAACTGCTGACCGCAAAGGCGGTAGGAGAAATGCTCAGCCTATCGAAGCGCCAAATCTTCAGATTGAACTCGTGCGGAAAAATCCCGGCACCTGTCCGTATAGCAGGGTCAGTTAGGTGGCGTCTTGAGACGGATATAAAGCCCTGGATTTCGATGGGCTGCCCCGACCGGAAAAGCTTTGAGGCGTTAGGATCTGCGAGGTAACGCGATGAATCCGGCCAGAATGAAGCGCGTCAGCAAGAGCAATCCTTGCCCTGCCTGCGGAAAGCCCGACTGGTGCTTGGTAGCTGAGGACGGTTCAGCGGCGATATGCGCCCGAATCGAGCAGGGTTCGGTTAAGAAATGCGGTGATGCAGGATGGCTGCATATATTCCGGGAGAACGTACCCAATGTACCCAACGTGCACAGAAGCCTCGCCAATAAGCAAAAACTGGTGCAGATTGTAACCGCACAGGACAAGCAACCAGACGACATCGGGCTGGTGGCAGAAAACAACTGGACCAGGGCCGGCTCAGCTTACTGGCCGGTTCGCTTGGGGTATCGGCAGAAAGTCTAAGGAGACTTAAGGTAGGCTGGGATGGGAAGGCATATACGTTCCCTATGTCTACTGATTTCGGCAAAACCATCGGCATTCGGAGGCGATTCTCTGACGGGCGTAAGGTCTCGGTGACCGGCAGTAGGACAGGACTGTTTATCCCTGCGGGGTTGACCAGCACGGGGCTGCTGCTTGTATGTGAAGGCGCAACCGATACCGGCGCAGCACTCGACCTGGGTTTTGATGCTATTGGCAGGCCGAATTGCAATTCCAAAATCGAAATGACGGCCAAAGCGGCCAGAGGCCGTACGGAAATTGTCATCATCGGTGACAACGACCAGGTCGGCAGAGCCGGGGCACAAAAGCTGGCGGATGTGCTGGTGCTTCATTACTCAAGAGTGCGAATTATCCATCCGGTGGACGGCGTAAAAGACCTCAGACAATGGCTCAGTGCGGGCCTGAATCGAGAAATGCTACTGCACACAATCGAGAAAACAAGCCCCATCGAAATCAGAATAACTTTCACGGATAGACGGAAATGAGCGATATTAGACTGGACTTTCAGCCGGATAAAGCCACCAGCACTAAAGGGGTTCTGGTCGTCTTTGGTGATGAGAAGGCCGGTCCCTTACACTCCGATACGTTGGACATAGCCAACAGCAAGAAACGCAAGCAGTTTGTCAAAGACGTAAATACGGCTTACCAGGCAGTCTCACAGGAGCAACTGGAGCAGGTTATCCTGGAGAAGGTTGCGCAGATAACGACAGAAAAACGTAAGGCCAAAGAGAACACACAAGATCAAGAGGCGGACCCGCTGGCCAGTACTCCGCAAGAAGTGAAAGAAGCTGCGTTAGAACTGCTCAAAAATGAGAACCTGTTTGAGCAAATCTCAGCCGATATTCGGGATATTGGCGTTGCCGGAGAAGAGGATTTGGCTTTGCTGTTGTACGTTGTAATGACGTCCCGCTTACTTGATAGGCCGCTTTCGGTCATAGTCCAGGGTGCATCGGCAAGTGGTAAATCATTCATTATCGAAACGGTGGCCAAACTGATGCCACCAGAAGCATTGATACAGGCACATGATTTCTCCGACCAGGCTCTTTATTACCTGCCAAACGGATCACTTAAACACAAAGTCGTTATTTCCGGCGAGCGGGTACAGGAATATCGAAGCAAGGATGGATACGCCGAGGACAACACAAAGGCATTCAGAGAAATGGTAGGCAGCGGCGAATTAAGGAAGGCCGTTGCGGTCAAGGGGCCGGATGGCAAGCTAACGACTGCACTGATATATCAGCCGGGGCCGATCAGTTTTATTGAAAGTACAACCGCTACGAACATTCACGACGAGGACGCCACAAGACTTCTACCATTAGTAACGGACGAATCGACCGGTCAGACCAGAAAGATTGTCGAGGCCCAAAGGCGCAAGGCCAAAGGGCAAACAGTAAGCGAATCAAAGCGCCGTGAAATTATCGAGCGACATCATACGATGCAGCGACTGCTCAAGCCGCTTGCTGTGCGAATACCGTATAGTGATAATATATTGCTGCCAGAAACCAAGATTGTGACGAGGCGGACTAATGAGCAATTCTTTTCTGCGATCCGGTCAGTGGCTTTGCTGAGGCAATTTCAAAAGCGAAATGACGCAGTTGAGCAAAACCATATCGACGCGGACGAAATTGATTACGAAATTGTCTATCGTGTGATAAAAGGAGTTCTCAACCGCAAATACTCTCCGGTGAATCAACAGTCCCGCGATCTCCTGCAAACGATATTAGAACAAACAGGGCCAGAAGCTGACGGTAAGTATGAAGACTTTACCCAACAGAACTGTGGCGACTGGAGCGGGGTAAGTAATACTACCGTCCGGCGAAGGCTCAGCACTTTAGTTTCAGCAGGTGCTATTTCGGTCAATGCAGATAGTAAACCATATCAATACAGGGTAATTCACCCTGAATTGGCAGAAGCGACCGACCTTAACCTGCCTACGCCGGAAGATATTGCGGAACGAATTGCAATTATGTCAGAATAGTTTTGGAGATTGTGACGAATGGGAAAAAAAACTTACTCTTATTTCTGGGAATTTTGGCGGATGTATGCTAAGTGTTTATCGGTAAAGGAGTTACCTCCGCCATTTGCAAGTGGCGGATTATGGCGGATGTGGTGTTTGGTATCGTTCGCTGGCATCCGCCACCATCCGCCAAACGGTTTTGGCGGAGCTAAGTACAGTATAGTAAAAGGCTTAACTAACATCCGCCATTTTGTGAGGGTGTGAGAGCGTATATTTTTATTTGTGGCGGATTACAAAAGAAAAAGGACAGGCTTGAGAAAAAAAATTGCAAAAACTGTGGCTTTTTTAGTTGACACATATCAACTATACCATTACACTATTGCTTATGATAATGGAGCAGATAAGAAAGCAAATCGAAATCTGCGGTGAAAGCCGATACCGGATAAGCAAGGAGACTGGCATTGACAAAGCTGCTTTGTGTCGAATTATGCAAGGCCGAACCTGTACGGTCGAGACCGCTGATATTCTGCTCAAATACTTTGGGCTGACAATCACCAAAAGAGGCAAAAGAAAGGCAAGGTGATGCTATGGCTTCGATATTTCACCAAAAATATACAATAAAAGACAAAAATGGCAAAACCGTACGCAAACAGTCCAAGTTCTGGTATGTCGATTACAAGACAGTTGAGGGAACCAGGAAAAGGGTAAAAGGCTTTAGGGACAAATCGGCAACAGTTCAACTCGCAGCAGAGTTGGAAAAGAAAGCGGAATTGGCTCGAGCAGGAATTATCGATAGGTACGCTGAAGATCGCAAAAAGCCCTTAAGGGAACATTTGGAAGATTTCTATCAGGCTCTGCTCGCAAAAGGAGACACGGTTGAACACGCACAACAGACTAAGTATCGTGTTCAGAGCATAATCGACGGATGCAAATTTGTCGTTTGGACAGACATATCAGCAAGCAAGGGTCAGCAGTATCTTGCTGACTTAAGAAGCAAAGAGAATGGTATATCAGCGCAAACATTTAATTACTACCTGCAAAGTATTAAGCAGTTCTGCCGCTGGATGGTACAGGATGGCCGGGCAAGCGAATCACCTATTGCACACCTAACCAAGATAAATGCCAAGACCGACCGCAGGCATGACAGACGAGCACTTGAGCCGGACGAAATGAGAAGGCTGTTAGAAACCACGGCACGAGGGCCAAAACGCTTCGGCATGCAAGGGTATGAGAAGGCATTGCTCTATCGTTTGGCTGTAGAAAGCGGCTTGAGACGTAAGGAGCTGCAAAGCCTGAAGGTATCATCGTTCGATCTCGAACGTCGTACGGTTACGGTAAGCTGTGCGTATACCAAGAACAAAAGAATGGCGGTGTTGCCAGTGAAGGCTGACACGGCCGCGGAACTCCGAAGTTNNTTCCGCCGGCAAGATGCCGAACGTCAAAGCGTTTGGCGGAACATACAAACAGCTGACAAATAAAACAGCAGATATGCTGAAAGCCGACTTGGCGGATGCTGGAATTCCTTATGTTGACGATGCCGAACGATACGCAGATTTTCATTGCCTGAGACATACAACGGGGACCCTATTGGCGGCGAGCGGAGTCCACCCTAAAGTTGCTCAAAGCATTATGAGGCACTGTGACATAAATCTTACCATGTCACTTTATACTCATACTCTTCGCGGCCAGGAATCTGAAGCTGTAGAAAGTTTGCCAGATCTTTCTTTGCCGAGTAAGGAAGGCCAAAAGGTAGCCGGAACCGATGATAGGCCCGTTAAGGTTGACTCCGGCGCTTACAAAAAACTTACAAAAAATCCTTACTCTGATAGTCCTTCGGCTTCACTAATTGGCAACACGAATGACGTGAAAAAGCAAGAATGCAGCCACATCGCTGCTTTCGATAACTCTTTACGCGAGACTACCTTAGGCACGAAAGAGGAATCCCTGTCACCAAATGTCACTGACCTGGATCCAAACGCGCCCGGCAGGGCTCGAACCTGC
>JAFNGF010000048.1 GCA_017885385.1 Planctomycetota bacterium | reverse complement strand
CGGCCATATATTTCTGCCGGATTTCGGCGTGATTGTTCGCAAAGTGGGGGACGAAACGACATACGTCGAAGCGGAGCGCACGTGGAAGGAAAATCGCCTCAAGAATATCTACACGCGGGTAAATGAAGTGCCGGAGCAGACGCTGCCGGGGGCGTGGAAGGATGTCCCCCAGAAGGAGCCTCATTATATACCGCTGGGCTTTGAGGGCGGACGGCAGTACTTCGGCCTGGAAGCTGACGGTAGTGTGTTCTGTCGCTACAACTGGCTGACCCGCATACCCGGCAAAGACACCAAACGCTGCCTGTATGACGGAGATTCGATCCGGTACACGTTCGGCCTGTCCGGTGCGGAGTTGGTCGAGCGGCACACCATCGATGGCTGCCTGCCGATGATGGTTGCTCAGTGGCAGCGCGAAGGGGTTCGGTATCGCCAGACTGTTTTTGTGGTTCCGTTCGACGGCGTGCCGAACCCGGACGAACGAATCTATGCTGACGATACACTTGTATTGATGACGCGGTTTGAAATGGAACGGGCCGGCGACCAAGAGGCCGAAGCAAGACTCGATGTAGAGGTTGCCGTCAGAGCGGCTGAGCCATTGGAGCTGGATGGTGGGCTGATATTCGTTCAAGGCACTAAGCCCAGGCGGTTGCGCATGCTCGTTAGCTCGCCCGATGCGGCAACGGACTATCACCTGGAGCAAACGGGCAAAAAAGTGGTGTATAGCGCGGACTTGGACGGGAATAAGGGGAAGCGGATAGTCGATGTCGCCATTCCGTTTATTACGCTGACGGAGGAAAAAGAGTGGGCGAAGCTGCGCGGGCTGCGTTTTGAGCAGTGCTTCGACGCCGTGCGCAGCTACTGGCGGCAGCGCGTCGCGCAAGGGGCAAGGATATTTACGCCCGAGCCGATGATAAACGATTTCTACGCCGCTCACGTTTCGCATTTATTGCTCAATACCGACCGCGAAGTTGGCGAAAGCACCCGCTACGTGGCGCGGGTGGGGACATTTTCGTACGGGGCGTTCAGCAACGAATCGTGTATGATGGTCAGTGACCTCGACCGGCGCGGCTATCATAAACGGGCGGAAGAAGCCCTGGAAACCTGGCTGCACTACCAGGGCACGGTTGGTCTGCCGGGCGACTTCTCGAGCAAGGAAGGTCAGTTCTATGGGGCAGGGGGGTACGAAGACGGCGACTACAACCAGCACCACGGTTTTGTGCTCTGGTGCCTGGGTGAGCATTACCGGTACACCCGCGATACGGATTGGCTCAAGCGAGCGGCGCCTAATATCGTAAAGGGCTGCGAGTGGATTATCCGTGAGCGGCGGCGGACCATCGCCGAGGCCGAAAAGTCGCCGATCCGGGCGATTGAGCGAGGACTGCTGCCGCCCGGCGTTTTGGAAGACATCAAAGACTGGCGCTGCTGGCTCTCGACAAACGTGTATTCCTGGTTTGGGATGCAAAACGCCGTATCAGGACTGGCAGATGCGGGATTACCGGACGGTAAGCGCTTGCTGGCAGAAGCCCAGGCTTACCGCAAAGATATTCTGGCGGCATTTACCGAGGCGATGCGTCGCTCGCCGGTTGTGCGCCTGCGGGACGGCAGTTGGATTCCTCACATTCCGCCGGATGTGCACAGACGAGGCCGAACCTTCGGCTGGATTACCGAAACCCTCGAAGGGCCTATCCATCTCATTCGCACCGGCTTGCTCGATCCCTGGGACCGTATGTCCACCTGGATTATCAAGGACTTCGAGGACAATCTCTATATCTCCGAGCAGTACGGCTACAACTTGACGGGCGAGGATTTTGAGCGCTACTGGTTCAGTAGGGGCGGCATATCCATGCAGGCGAATCTTCTCTGCAATCCGATACCGTATTTGCTGCGCGATGAGCCGAAGCATTTCCTTCGCGCTTATTTCAATGCCTTCGCGGTCAGTTATTGGCCGGATACGCGAATGATGACCGAGCATGCGCTTCCTAACATTGGCGATTGGCGGGGCGACCACTATAAATCTTCGGACGAAGCCAACTCCACCTTTTGGCTGCGAATGATGTTCATCCAGGAGCACGGCGACGAGCTCTGGCTTGGCGCTGCCATTCCGCGGTATTGGCTTGCCGATGGCAAAACCTGCGGCATTGAAAACGCCGCGACCTATTTTGGCCCGATGTCGGTTAAATATGAATCCCACGCCGCATCCGGCCGAATCGAGGTGGTTTTCGACCCGCCGAAGAGAAATCCGCCGAAGAAAATCTTCATTCGCTTCCGCCACCCGGACGGCAAGAAGATGACCCGCTGCGAGCTCAACGCCAAACCGTACACCAACTTCGACCCCGAAAAAGAGTGGGTGGTACTGTCGGAGTCAGGGGAGGCAACGACTCGAATTGCGGCGTTTTACAAGTGAAGCTTGGAATTCTTTGACTACTTCGCCATGAAGTGCCCGGCGCACCTAAGGCGTTTATGCCTTTGTGCACTTATGAGCTTGTGCTCTTTTCCATTTTTTGCCTGCCGTTTCGGACAACTCTGGCATGAATACCACCAGTGGCGGCGGAATGAAGACTGATAATGGCTGACCAGAGCCCTTCAAAACAGGGCTTTGGCCTCGTGGGATGAGCATTCTTTGGGGGCTGCCTGTGCGGATTGTCTTTTCTAAGCCCGACCACAGGGCTGGATGATATGGACGCCCACCACAGGGGTGGGGCCTAAGAATCAGGGATAAAAAGTTGCGGCAAGGTGTTTTCGCTATCAACTGGACTCGCGGTTTTGACAAGCGATNNCCCCGACCCCTGTGGTCGGGGTCGATAAAGCTCACACCCACCACTTCAGCCAGCTCCGCAATTTGATGAAGATGTCCCAAAATCTGTTGCCAAAGATGGCTGCGAGGATCGCAAAGGATAGGCCGAAGGCGGCTATGACTAAGAAGGGATTGGACGTCTCCATCCAAACGCACGAGCTGAGAAACGCGATAAGA
>JAFNGF010000047.1 GCA_017885385.1 Planctomycetota bacterium | reverse complement strand
GAAAATGAGCAAAAAAAGATTCACTAAAATCTTCGCGGGATTAGTCCTAACATCAGCTATCGGTTTGCTGGTTTTGGGGCAAGTGTGCGCAGCAGGCCCCGCCGAAGACTCAAAACTAAAAACTGAAAACTCAAAACTGGAAAACCCCGTGCCCGGCCCCAACGCGCCCGCAAGCAGAATCACCGCGAGTCCTTCCACATTCTCGCAGAATATGCCCTTTGGCGAAGCAATTGATATCCTGCGATATGCGACCGACCCTCCATTGAATATAGTGGTGCTCTGGCGTGACCTATCAGAAAAGGCAGACATCGACAAAACCACGCCCATCGGAATGGACGGCGTCTCCGGCATTCCGCTGCGCAAGCATCTGGAGCTTCTGCTGATGTCGGTTTCCGCCGGCAGTGCCGCGAAATTAGGCTACGCAGTCGAAAAGGGCGTCATTATCATTGCCACCACGGAATCTCTGCCCAAAAGAGCGAAAACGCGAGTCTACGATATTACCGATTTGGTCGCTGAGCCTGCCAATTATTCTTGGCGCAACACGATGGGGCCTATGGGTACTTACGGAGGGTCTTATGGAAACATGGGCTACGGAGGCTACGGCCCCGGCATGCAGGGATCCGGATATGGTGGAGCGGGCTCCTACGGGGGAGCTTACGGAGCCGGGCCTTACGGCGGCGGCTATGGCAACTACTCCAGCAACCCGTATGGCTCCGGCAGCTATGGGCTCAATAGAGGCGGCTCGCTGGGCAACATGATAGGCTCGCTCTATCGACCCGCCGGCGCAAGATATTACAGTGGACCCCGCTCAGCGCGGACCCGAAACAACAGCAGGACAGCCCCAAATAGGTAAACGGTGACATTTTTGATCCGCGCCGGCATGCTAACGATCAGCAGGCCGCTCATAACACCAATCTGTACGAAACGAGTGGCGGAAAACTTCGGCCATCAAGCCGGCTAAATCCGGATCGTAAGCCTCCAGCTCCTCACGCGTGTTGATATGATTATGTCCCTGGCCGTTCTGTCGGTTGGCATCGAACCACGACTGCACACCCTCACCCCAATAATCTTCGCGGCTCAACCCCGCGTAAGTATCCTTCCATAGCCCCTTCTTGATGGCGTTTTCATAGAATTGCTTCAACCGCTCGTCAAATTCTTTATCAATTCGTTTTACGCCCAGCTCATACTGCTGCTGCGCTTTCTTATCAGGCTCTTGCCCGACAGGCCTATGGCCGGTTATCGTATGCAGGGCACGGGCAAACTCCCGGATCACGATGCTCTCACCGGCATAAGGATCATCGCGGTAGCAGAGCAGATTCTCTTCAGCGCAGATAACCATCAATCGTTCTGGCGTACAGCCAAAAAACCGTCGGGGATTGCCGTCGGTTCCTTCAGTCTGTTGGTCCTTACACTGTGGGACCCCGATAAAATCGGGGCTCTCATCTACGCCGAGCACCACAAGACGCAAGCCCGCGTCAATCATCGCCTTGAAAATGTCGTGCCGGTAGGCAAACATTTGCCTGACCAGGTAGTTCGCCTCCAACAAGGCTTCGTCAGGGACTCTGTCGGAACTGAGAATGGGCAGGCCCCTTGGCGGAAATGTACTTCTTGTAGAACTGGTCAAGCTTGAGCGATTCGGGCGGCACCGTTACCTCTGCCTGCGCAGAGGCAGAGCCTGCCCCCGCGAAAGCGGGGGTTCTTACCGGCTCTTCTGTCGCCTGCCCGATGACGGTGCATAACCCCGCCAGGCTGATGATTGCCAAAGCCAAAAAAGGAATTTGCCACAGAGGCCACAGAGAACACAGAGAAAGTAGACCGTGTGAATCCGTGTAAATCCCTGTCTTATACGCTCTTTTTTTGCGCTGCATTATCACTCCCGATCAGGGATGGCCAACCCATATTTAACCCCCTACACTGAAGCAGGTCAAGTCGTCTCTCGTCCGTCACCCCCCTGCTCTCGCAGGGAGAGGCCCATCCCCAAGCCCTGCCCCTCTACGACCAGGCGCAGGGCTTGGGGATGCCACACACATATCTTCTCGGTCCTATCGGGTGGCAGCCACAATCCGCCCCCGCGTCTTCTTGTCGAAGACAATGGCGCCAGCCATCCCTTGCGGGAGAGCGGGGGCGGATTGGGGATGGTTCTTGCCCCGGCTGAACACGTACAGGCGGGGACCTCTCGTGGCTCGTGCCCCCAGCGCCTACACATCTCAGGCAGATTTTTCTTGCGTTCAGAAACACGAAAAGGATATACTCTCAATGAGGTAATCCGTTGCCCGAAGTCGAGCAAAAACAGATGGGAAACCCAGGTTCTACAAGGCTGGAGGGCACGTTTAGCAGCGATGAAGATGTCATTAGTCTCGGCGGTTGTTCTCCTGGCGGCCCCGCTCGGAACCGCAGCGACAAATGAAGTGCTGAGCCCTTTTGAAAGCCGCGCTGTTCTGACGCCCCGCAGTCAAATCGACAAACTGGTCTTCGGCAGGCTGGAACAGCTGGGCATTCAGCCCGCCAATATCTGCTCGGATGCCGTGTTTGTCCG
>JAFNGF010000046.1 GCA_017885385.1 Planctomycetota bacterium | reverse complement strand
GCCTCGAACACGGCGCTGTCGGGATGGTTCACGTTAGGCTGATGATAGCCGATCCGAATCTGCGGCTGGGCGGGGTCTTCGACGGCAACTCGGCGCTGCCCACGCTGCGGCGGCTCCTCCGTTTCCACGGGCTCGGGCTTCGGACTGCTGGGGATCCGGGCGAAGTATTTTTCCGCCAGTTTCTTTATCTGCTGCGGGTCCACGTCGCCAACTATCGCGATAGTCAGATTGCTGGGGCCGTAGTATTCCTTGAAGAAAGCCTCGGCCTCGCGGCGAGTAAGGGTCCGCACATCGCTCATGTGGCCGATTACCGGCTCGCCATACGGATGCGCCAGATACGCAAGGGCCTGGAATTCCTCGCCCAAACGCCCGCCTGGCGAATTCTCCATCATCCGTCGCTCTTCCATTATCACGTCTCTTTCCTTGTAGAATTCCCGCAGCACCGGATCGGCGAACCGGTCCGATTCCAGCGTCATCCAGAGCTCTACTTTGTTGGACGGCAGACTAACGATGTATTGAGTCGCATCTTCGCTGGTATAGGCGTTGAACCCGTCCGCGCCCTCGCGCGTCAGCGACTCCTCATATTCGTCGTGAGCGATGTATTTCTGGGCCTCTTGGCCGGCTTGCTCGAACTGCTCCTGGAGCTTTTTTAGCTTTTCCTGGTCCGCCTTGTCGCCTTTTCTCTTTTCTGCCTTAATAGCGTCAAACAGCTCATCCATCTTGGCCATGGCTTTGGCTTCGGCCTGGTAGTCCTTGGTCCCGATAGTCTTTGTCCCTTTGAACGCCATGTGCTCGAAGAGGTGCGCCAGGCCTGTGATTCCCTTGACCTCATCAACCGCACCGACATCGGCGTAAGTGTGGAAGGAAACGACCGGCGCTTCATGCCGTTCCAGGACCAGAAATTTCAGCCCGTTATCTAGCGTGAATTCCGTCATTCGCTTCTCGAACTCCGCCAGGTCCTGAGCTTGGGTTGGTTTCAGAGGCACAAAGTGACAAAGGCACAAAGTGGTAAAGGCACAAAGTGACAAAAGGCCTCTGTGGCTGTGTGCCTGTATACCTGTGTGTTTCATCTTCAATACTCCTTTACCGTTACACTCGTTACTTATTTATGCGGACGAGAACTTACACGAACAGAAACTCCACCTGCTCTAATTGTACACAAAGTATACTGTGGCTATGCAATCCTTGTCCACAGCGACTCGCACCCAGTGTGCCGAAAATCCGTCCGGGAATTCGTGGTGCACGTACCCGTTCGCGGGCACCTTGAACGGCGCATACACTCTCCAGGTCCCATTACCCAGGAAATCCACTTCAATCGTGAACGAGACCTGGCGGTCTGAGTCGTTGGCCAGATGCACAACCTTTTTGTCAAAGCCGGTCATAAGAAACGGATCGGAAACTGCACCTGCCTTTACCGGCGTCTGCCACCAGGGGCCTCCCCAGCCGGAGGGTTTGCCCATCCGCCAGAGGTCATCGATATTGCCAAACCACAGGCCCGATTGAGGCTGGCCCTGATCGTGGTCTACCTGGTCGCCTGCCATCACAAAAAGGCCTCGCCAATAACAGAAATCGGGCACAATGCGAAGATGCGAGCAGATCGGGCGAATGCCCCATATCTTGCCGCCGTAGGCGAACGGCGGCAGGTCATAAAACATGCCGTGAACGTCCATTAGCAGTCGCTCGGTCTGGGCGTGGCGAATCCGCATCCACTCCGTGTTCCAGGCGTGGTCCCAGCAGTGGCTTGCCTCGGGAAGCAGGTAACGCAGCCATTTGCCCTGGGCAAGCACGCGAAGGACGACGCAGGATTTTGTCCAGCCGGTAGCATAAATTGTATGCCCGCCGTAAGAGCCGTCTGAGCCGTTGCCGTGCACCTCCACGAACGGATTACGCTCGATAATTGTCCATTTCTGTCCGTCCCACTCAGCCAGCCGCCCCGCGTCTCTTTGGCCCAGAAATTCCTTCTCATCGTAGGTATTATTTGCGACCACCACGCGGCCCTGGGCGGTGTAAGCGCCCTTGAAATGTGCCGTGGCCCCGGTGATTTCCAGCTCTTTGACCAGATTGAACAGCAATTTCGCTTCAAGGGTGTGAACATCGACCTGCCAGAAGTGTCCTTCCATGCCCAGGAAGTAGACTTTATTTTTCGGGTCGGTCAGATGCCGGATTGTGGCAGTCAGTCGATAGTTCTTCAGCGCCTCGATGGTCCGCACGTTGCCGTCCGCGTCAATGGCGTGCGGGCCGATAAACGCCTGTCCCGACTCCCAGTGCGCCATCCGGTTGGCAAATGTCCCCGTCACCGATGCCGGGTGCAGCCGCATCGTCATATCTTCGCTAATCTCATAAAGGCCCAGACCCTGCCCCCTAATGTGTGAAACGTATCCAATCGCCCACAGTTTGTTCGCCCACGGGATCAAGGCCCCGATGCCGGCTTCGGAGTTACTGCCTGTTCCTTTAGCCATCACAGTCAAATTCGGAAATACGCCGTTGACGTGGATCGGCCCCGACACGTTTGTGACGCTGCTGCATGCGAGTTTAGC